>JAGQVR010000111.1 GCA_020437875.1 Flavobacteriales bacterium | reverse complement strand
GGTCCCCAAGCACCCCTACCCACCCCGCTACCTTCGGCGTACGAAAGCCTGAAACGACACCCAACCAACCCATGAAACAACTTCTTCTCACCCTCGGCCTGAGCCTCTTCACCCTCGGCGTCATGGCCCAACCGGACATGAAGCCGGTCGGCGGTACGGGTCCCATGATCAGCCTCGACAAGGAGGTGCATGATTATGGTACCATCAAACAAGGCGGCAACGGCGAGTGCGAGTTCACCGTGACCAACACCGGCGATCAGCCCCTGATCATCTCGCAATGCCAGGGCAGCTGCGGTTGCACCGTTCCGCAGTGCGACACCACCCCGATCAAGCCGGGACAGAAGAGCACCATCAAGGTGAAGTACGACAGCAACCGCGTCGGCCCCATCAACAAGAGCGTGACCATCACCAGCAACGCGACCAACGCGCCCAGCAAGGTGGTCACCATCAAAGGCACGGTGGAAGCTTCCGCACCCGCCGCTGAACCGGTCAAGTAAGGACCGCTGAACGCTTCACATCCCACAGACCTATAACCAACCCGAACTCATGAAACAGATCCTCCTCTCGCTGGCCTTCGCCGGTCTCGTGTTCAATGCACAGGCCCAGGGTCCGCAACTTTCGATCGATAAGGAAGTGCACGACTATGGCACGATCAAGCAGGGCGATAACGGCACCTGTGAATTCACCGTTACCAACAGCGGCGACCAACCCCTGATCATCACCAACTGCAAGGGCAGCTGCGGATGCACCGTGCCCAAGTGCGATACGGCCCCGATCATGCCCGGCGCCAAGACCACGATCACGGTGAAGTACGACACCAAGCGCGTGGGCGCCATCAACAAGAGTGTGACCATCACCAGCAATGCGACGAACACGCCCGAGAAGGTGGTCCGCATCAAGGGCACCGTAGAAGGCGCTCCGGAAACCCCCACATCACCCGTGAAGGAGGCCAGCCCGATGGCTCCGGTGGAGAAGGGATAGTCCCGGGATCCCCAATGTTCGAAAGCCCTCTTCCTCGGAAGGGGGCTTTCTTGTTCCATGCCGGTCGCGCCGGAACTCCGAACTTCGCCCCGCGCGCCACAACGCGGTCGTAACCGAGCTCATGCCAGCGATATCCACCAAGGGGCGGTTGATGCCACCCTCACCGATCCGGAAACTCGTTCCCTTCGCCGAAGCCGCCAAGGCACGCGGCACCAAGGTGATCCACCTCAACATCGGCCAGCCTGACATCGCCTCGCCGGCCGTGGCGCTCGATGCCATCCGCAAGTTGGACCGCACGGTGATCGAATACAGCCACAGCGCGGGTTATGAGAGCTACCGCAAAGGACTGGCCCGCTACTACAAGGGTGTCGGGATCGACGTCACCCACGAACAGATACTCGTCACCAACGGCGGCAGCGAGGCCCTGCTATTCGGCATGATGGCCTGCTTCGAGCCAGGCGACGAGATCATCATTCCCGAACCGTTCTATGCGAACTACAACAGCTTCGCACTGGCGGCGGGGATCACCGTCGTCCCCTTGCGCACCGTCATCGAGGATGATTTCTCCCTGCCGCCGATCAGCGCTTTCGAGAAGCTGATCACGCCACGCACCAAGGGCATCCTGATCTGCAACCCCGGCAACCCCACCGGCCGGATCTATGGTCGCGAGGAATTGGAACGGCTGCGGGACATCGTGAAGAAGCACGACCTCTTCCTCTTCGCCGATGAGGTCTACCGCGAGTTCTGCTACGACGGTGCCGAGCACATCAGCGCGATGTCCCTGGATGGTATCGACCAGCAGGTGGTCCTGATCGACAGCGTGAGCAAGCGCTACAGCATGTGCGGAGCACGGGTCGGTGCCCTGCTCACCAGGAACGAGGAACTGTATGATGCCGTGCTCCGGTTCGCACAGGCACGGCTGAGCCCTCCTACGCTCGGGCAGATCGCCTCCGAGGCGGCGTTGGCCACACCGGCCACCTACTTCACCGACGTGATCGATGAGTACAAGGAACGCCGGGACACGCTGGTCAATGGGCTCAATGGGATAAAGGATGTGACCTGTCCCATCCCGAACGGCGCATTCTACTGCATCGCCGAACTGCCCATCGACGACAGCGACCGCTTCTGTCAATGGCTGCTCGAGTCATTCAGCCTGGATGGCCATACCGTGATGATGGCCCCGGCCACCGGCTTCTACGCTGAGCCCGCGACCGGCCTGAAACAGGTGCGGCTGGCCTATGTCCTCAAGAAGGACCTGCTCGAGCGCGCTGTGAGGATCGTGGAGGCCGGCTTGGCCGCTTACCCAAGGTAGCTGGCCTTTACCTGCTGAGCTCGACCGGGTTCGCCGACCCCATCGACGAACCAGTGGATCTCCTCTGCTGGAAACCCCCGTTCGTCGATCCCCGTAGAACGGTCGCCGGAACTTGAAATGTCCCGGTGATCGTTCCATGGCACGACAACAGCTCCTCCATCTTCTTCTCGTGATCGCAGCCTTCAGCTGGGCTCCCGCGAGCGCACTTGCGCAGGGGACCGTTACGATCCACCGGTTCAGCCTGGTCGCCGACCAACCGATCAGCATCCTGCAGGAGAAGCGGTTGACCGAATGGATCGTGGGGATGGACCCCGAGGCGATCATCCTCGTGGATGAAGGACGGCGGGACCTGGTCGCCCAGAGCCGCCATTCGTTCGACCTGCCCGCCCTCATTCAGGCTGGTGAGGCCAACGGCTTGACCCTGCATCGGAATCCACGGATGAATGTGATGACTCGTGCTGCGGAGTCGACCGAAGAATGAGCGCATGGCACGAACGCGAACCTTAAAGACCATGATGGAACGATCACTTCCGCATTCCGCCCTCCGAGCGATGTCTGCCGGTGCGTTCGCAATGACATTCGCCACCACCTGCGTTGGTCAGTCCGCATCGAACGCATGTGGCACCGCTGCGGCCAACGAATATCCGGTCGGCACCACCTGCTCGTACAACGACTTCGACAAGGTCAGCGGCTTTACCGCGACCTACAACCCCGGGACCTGCAACTCCGACAACAATGATGACGCGTGGGGTTGGTTCACCGCCACGGGCACCACGGCCACGGTGACCTTCAACCCGGATGATAACCATGACCCGATCCTGCACGTCTTTTCCGGTTCGTGTGGTTCGCTGAACCAGGAGGGATGTGCGGATGCCGCCGGGAACGGAGGCAACGAATCGGTCACCATCACCACCACCCCCGGTTCCACCTACTTCATCCGGATCCAGCGCGACAACACGAACAGCTCGATGAACGGGCGCTTGTGTATCGTCGCTCCCCCACCCAATGACGACCCGTGCCAGGCCATCATGCTCCCGGTGAACACGAGTTGCGTGAACACCTCCGGCAGCAATTCGAACACCACCGCGACCTCCGGCATACCCGCGCCCGGTTGCGCCAACTATTCCGGTAGCGATGTCTGGTTCACCTTCGTGGCGCCGGCCACGTCGGAACCGGTCACCATCAGCACCTCGGCAGGTTCCCTGAACGACGGTGCGCTCGCCATATATAGCGCAACGGCCTGCGCCGGTACCTACACCCTGATCGAATGTGATGACGACGATGGGCCTGGATTCATGCCCGAGATCATCCGCTCCGGACTGACACCCGGGGTGACCTATTACCTGCGCGTGTGGGGCTACAATGGCGCGACGGGCTCCTTCAACATCTGCGTATCCATCCCTCCGCCCCCCGCGAACGACGATCCGTGCAGTGCGGTTCCGCTCACGGTGAACAGCACCTGCAGCTATACGAGCGGCAACAACCAGAGCGGAACGGCCACGGCCGGCATCCCGGCTCCGGGTTGTGCCGGCTACACCTCGGCCGACGTCTGGTACACCTTCGTTGCACCGGCATCAGGAGTCGCGACCATCCGCACGAACGCCGGCACCCTGGCCAACGGCGGGCTGGCCGTGTACAGCGCGACCGCCTGTGCAGGGACCTATACCCTGTTGGAGTGTGATGACGACGACGGCCCCGGCGACATGGGCGAGATCACCCGCACAGGCCTGACACCAGGCAGCACCTACTACGTCCGCGTATGGGGCAACGGTGGAAGCACGGGTTCCTTCGAGATCTGCGTGACCATACCACCTCCGTCCAATGACGAGCCGTGTGGCGCGATCGTGCTCACACCTTCCAGCTCCTGCACCGTCCTGGCAGCGACCAACCTCGGCGCGACCGCTTCCACCGCACAACCCGACCCGGGCTGCGGCGGCACGCCCTCGAACGATGTATGGTACGCGGTCGTGGTGCCGGCCAATGGAGCCCTCACCCTTCGCGCCACTCCGGGTACGATGACCGATCCCGCGATGGCCGTGTACAGTGCGACCGGTTGTGACGGCACCTTCAACCTGCTCGACTGCAATGACAACGATGGGCCGGGATCCGGATCCATCATCACGCTCTCACCGGGTGGGGTCACACCGGGCGCGACCTATTATGTGCGCGTCTGGAGCGCCAGTGGCTCCGCCGGGACCTTCGACCTCTGTGCTGAGACCCCCAGCGCGAGCTGTTTCATGGCCTTGCGCATGTTCGATACGAACGACAACGGATGGGGCAACTCCAGGCTCACCATTCAGGTCGGGGCCGCAGCAGCCGTGGACTACTGGCTTCCCGACCAGGGGGAGAACACGATCTACATCCCCTTCACCAATGGTGAGCTTGTTCAGGTCTCCTACGCCACGGGTGGCTCCGGTGGTCAGAACCAGATCTCCTATATGATCCAGATCGGGGCTGGCATCCTGTTCGCGGATGGGACCACACCGACCTCCGGCCTGGTACATGCTTCCAGCCTGTCCTGCTCCCCGATCGACGCACCCACTAGCGATTGCAGCGGCGGCGCCCGATTGTGCGGTGGGACCGCCTTCTCCGGGAACCCGAGCAATACCGGTGCCGTGGCGGACTTGAATCTGCACACGCGCGGCTGCCTGTCCGCCAACGAACGCCAGGGGAACTGGTACTACTTCGTGCCGAGCGCCTCAGGGAACATCGGCATGACCATCGCCCCTTCGAACAGCAGTGATGACTACGACTTCGCGGTGTGGGGCCCTTCGACCTCCAAGACCTGCCCACCGACCGAAACACCGTATCGATGCTCCTGGAGCGGAACCACGGGCGATACCGGAATGGGGAACGGTGCCACGGATACCTCCGAGGGTGCCGGTGGCGACAAGTGGGTCTCGACCATCAATGTGACGGCAGGCGAATACTACACGCTGTACATCTCGAACTACAGCCGATCGGGGCTCTCGTTCGACCTGAACTGGTCCCTGACCAGCGGTGCCAGCATCGATTGCTCCGTACTTCCCGTCGAATTGCTCAGCTTCTCAGGGGAGCCCCTGACACGGTCCGTCATGCTGGATTGGATCACCGCTTCCGAATCCAACAGCTCGCACTTCGTGGTGGAGCGCAGCAGCAATGGCTATGAGTTCCAGGGGATCGGCGAAGTCCCCGCAGCCGGCAACTCCGGTTCACTGATCGAGTATGCGTTCGAGGATCCGGCACCTGAGCGTGGCATCAACTACTATCGGTTGAAGCAGGTGGACCTCGATGGGACCACGGAGCTCTCGGATATCGTACCCGTCCGCTTCGATCAGTCCGTCTCGTCGAGCGCACCCTATCCGAACCCGACTCATGATCACATCCAGTTGGACCTGGACCTGACCGAGGGCCAGGAGCTGCAGTTCACGATCGTGGATGCGAGCGGGCGTTTCGTACGCGAAGAACGTCGCCAGTTCATCGATGGGTCAGGTTCGTTCCGGACGAGCGTCGCCGACCTCCAGCAAGGAGTGTATCTCCTGCTCGTATCGGACATCCATGGTGAGACCCACCGGACCGGCCGCTTCATTGTCGAATGACCCACTGATAAAGCATCAGTAACCTCCTGTACCTCCGTCAATTACAACCAACGAACAACGCATCAGCGCACCGGATCTGGCCATTGCGGTGAAACTGGACGGACCCCATCGTCGTAAGAACTTGACAGCATGGAACTGGTCGCCCTATTTTTTACGCTCATAGAGCAATAATGACCGTCCGTCTAATTCATCTTCCATGTTCATCCCAACGTTCACCTTCTACTGGATCCGGTTCCGGAAGTCGCTCGATGTCCATTTGGTGATACTCGTTGCGCTTCTGGTGGCACCCTTCTTCCTGGCGACGAAGGTGACCGCCCAGACCACCGAGGCCTACTCCTGCCGGATCTGGTTCGGCAAGTC
This sequence comes from Flavobacteriales bacterium, assembly GCA_020437875.1. Lineage (GTDB taxonomy): Bacteria > Bacteroidota > Bacteroidia > Flavobacteriales_F > PHOS-HE28 > PHOS-HE28. The sequence continues at coordinate 2,875 of JAGQVR010000111.1, read as the reverse complement.
GGAGAATACCGCCATGCCCAAACCATGGATCGCCAGCCTATCCGACGGCTACGGCACAACGTCCATCGGGATCGAGGACGATGGGTACACCATCTGGTTCGATACCGATGAACGCGTCATCCTGAGTGAACTGGAGGATAGGGCCTCGAGCGCGGGCTACACCGTATTCGGGTACGCCTGCGTGAACAATGAGGATGACAGCAGCTTCCAGGAGGGGATCCCCCCCATGCCCGTGCACGTGAACACAGGCGATGAGCTCGGCGATCACGCGCGCTACACCGCCGCCAAGGCCCAGTGGGTCGATGCATACCCGCAGGCATACGCCTATGTGATGGACCCCGAACTGATCGGATCTCCCCATGTCAAATAAGCGGCTCTCATTCCGGCATCTCGGGGTAGCCATGCTGCTCCTCGTCCTGTCCAATAGCATGGTCGCCCAGACCGCTTCGGACCCTTGTTCGTTCGGTGCTGCGAGCCAGTATCCGGTGAACTACACCTGCCAGTACTCCACCTTCGACAAACCGTCGAGCTTCGTTGCCAACCTGAACCCGGGGACCTGCGGAAGCGGGAACTACGACGATGCCTTCGGATGGTTCACCGCCATCGCGACGACCACCACCATCACCTTTGATCCCGATGGATTCGTCAACCCCATCATGCACCTGTACTCCGGTACCTGTGCAGCGTTGACCTACCTGGCCTGCTCCAACGATAATGGGAACGGTGGCAACGAGACCATCACATTCGCCACGACCATCGGAACGAATTACCTGATCCGCATCCAGCGTAGCGGGACCAATAACTCCATGGATGGCCGCCTGTGCATCTGGTCGCCGCCCCCGCCGCCTGTCAACGATGATTGTGGCGCCGCGATCGATCTCTTCGTGTTCGAGACCTGCTTCATGCAGACCTTCACCAACCTGGGTGCGACCGCTTCCGGGGTCTCGCCCGGTCCGACGTGCAGCTCCGCCCCGAACACCGATGTCTGGTTCCGGTTCGTCGCACCCGCCAGCGGCGCGGTCCGCATCTTCTCGGAGACCGGATCGCTCACCGATGGGGCCATGCAACTCTATACCGGAAGTTGTGGAGCCCTGTCACTCGTGCCCGGTGGCTGCGACGATGATACCGGCGTTCCACCGAACGCGAACATGCCCTACCTGGATTACCGCTGTGCGCCGCTGAGCGGTGGCACCACATATTACATCCGCTATTGGGGCTACAACAGTTCCAGCGGCACTTTCGGCCTGTGCGTTTACGGTCCGGATGTTTTCCCGACTCCGATCCAGGACTGCTCCGGTGGCTTCACCGTGTGCAATAGCGGCGCCATCAACAATGCCTCGGACTGGCGTGGATGCAGTGCCGACCTCGGGTCCAGCAACCGGGGCTGCCTGCTGAACAACGAGCGCCAGGGCACCTGGTACTACTTCTCACCACAGACCACAGGGAATCTCGGGTTCACCCTGCAGCCCACGAACCAGATGGGCCAGCCCACCAATATCGACTACGATTTCGCTATCTGGGGACCGATGTCCACCATCACCTGCCCGCCGGTCGGAAGTCCGATCCGCTGCAGCTACGCCTATCCGCCGACCGCTGGGACCTGGTTGACGGGCATGGCCACAGGGAATTCCGATGTCAGTGAGGCGGCGAGCGGCACAGGCGTGAACGGCTTCGTGGCACCCATCAACGTGGGCGCTGGAGATGTGGGTCAGATCTACGTGATGTTCATAGACAACTTCGACCAGGACGGCCAGTCGTTCAACCTGAACTGGAACCTCGCCACGCCTGACCAGTTGGATTGCACCCTGCTCCCCATCGCCATCATCGACCTGGATGCAGTTCAACAGAACGATCATGTTTCGGTGCAATGGACGGCCCAGGAGGTAGCGCAACACGATCGGTTCATCGTGGAGCGTTCGACGGATGGAAGCAAGTTCGATCCGATAGGCACCCTGCAGGCCCGACCGACCAATGGGGGCATCTCCTACCACCAGTTGGACGATGCTCATCCGGAGACTGGCATGAACTACTACCGGGTCATCGCCGTGGCGCATGACGGTGCGTACAGCACCTCCCATGTGGCCAAGATCCATTTCCGCCGGACCACCCAAGCATTGATAATCCTACCGAATCCGGCATCCGACCGCATCCATTTGCTTGGTGCGGAAGCCACGATGGAGGAGGTGGCCGAGATCCGCCTGCACGACGGTAGTGGCCGGATGGTCAGGCACCGCTTGCACTCCAAGGACGGTGGCCCCGTGCGTTTCCCCATCGGTGATCTGGACGCCGGCTATTACACCGTGGTCCTCCTGGACGGTACCGGCAGTCCATTGGGGACTGGGCGCTTCATGAAGGAGTGATCGGGCCAGCCTGGCTGAACGAGGTGTGACACATGTCATAACCTCGGGTTCAGGTATTTTCTTATTTTAGTCCATTAAGTCGTCTTATTGATGATGCGATCCGTCGTACTCCTGACCTTGTTCGTCCTGCCTTTCGTGTGCAACGCGCAGTCGGGTTCGGCCTTCCTGATCCAATGTGGATCCCCGGCTGAGGTCAGGCAGAAGCACATCATGGCGACAGTTGCATCGATCGACCCCAATGCGATCACCATCTTCCATGGCTCGGACGTGAAGGTGCGTTTCACACATCCACAGGATGACCCAACGATCAGGAACTTCCTGTTCCAGTCCGGACTGGATGCCTGTCGGGCACGCACACTGTCGATCGCGGTGGAGGGTTCCGGCATGGCGCCCGAGGTGGAAGGAACGATCGGGACCGGGCCGGATCAACGTCGAACCGTCATCACTGAACGCTGATCGCATGGTAGGATCCATACCCTGTGGAGTTCGTCCGATCCGTGCATGGCTGGTATTCC
>JAGQVR010000110.1 GCA_020437875.1 Flavobacteriales bacterium | reverse complement strand
GACGATGAAGAGCGAACCAACGAAGAGGCGGGAGAAGAGGAGGAGGAAACGCATGCGGTGATGGCTGCGCTGGTGCGCGGACCGTTGACGGCGAAAATAGAAGCAGCCCCCGGTGGAGGCACTTCCATTAACAAGCCTTTAGCACCTGCCGATCGTGGATACCCTCAAGGCTGCACGTCGGCGGTCATCGCTGCCTCACGACGTGCGCGGACCTCGGCCATCAAGCGGGCGACCTCCGGTGCGATGCGCTCCTCATAGGCCTGGTCCCATTGCAACCGACCGGTCATCGGTTCGAACCGCGCGAGCCCCATGGGCATGTCGAAGAAGCCGAGATCGAGGTCAGGTACCTTCTCGAACATGGTCATCTCCACATCCACGGACACCTCGCGGGCGTCGCCCTCCCACACCGGACCACGTGTATCCACCGCGTAGCACTTGGTCACATGGCCCGGCAGGCTGAAACGGATGACATACTCTCCACCGCGCGGGATGTCGATGTTGTAACGACCGGCAGGACCGGTGTAGAACGCGCGTTCCTTCACACCGTTCCGATAGACCCGCACGAGTACTTCGCCGAGTGGCTGTCGGGTGACATGGTCGGTCACTTCGCCGCGGAGGCGGAGTTCTGCGGCCTGGGATGCGAGCGCACCCGCTGCCAGCAAGGCGGTGAGGAGGAGGTTTCGCATGGGCGTCGTGGTAAGCCGACGTTTCCGGGGAGGCGAAACTAGGATCGCGATCCAGGGGGATCAAGAGGCGATGCCTTGCAACCGGACCGAGTTATGAACCAGGGAAAGTTGATCGCTTCGCGGCTCCTGCGTCGCCGCTCGCGATGACCGTTGGTCGGATACCTTCATTCCAACCATGGGACGACCACTTCGCGGCTCCTGCGTCGCCGCTCGCGAAGACCCTTGGTCAACGAACGGGGAAAGCTCAGCTCGGTGAACCGTCGAGGATGATCATCGCGAATACAGCGTAGTTCACGATGTCCAGGAAGTTGGCATCGATGCCCTCGCTTACCAGGGTGGCGCCGCGATTGTCCTCGATCTGTTTGATCCGCAGCAACTTCATCAGGATGAGGTCGACGAAGGAACTCACACGCATGCCCCGCCAGGCTTCGCCGTAGTCGTGGTTCTTGCGTTCCATGAGGGCTCTTGCCTGCGCAAGCCGTTGGCGGACCTCCTCGGTCGCGCGATCGGCACCCAGGTCCGGCGCATCCACCACACCGAGCTCCATCTGCACCAGGGCCATGGCCGCGTAGTTGATGATGCCGATGAGCTCCGGCCGCACCCCCTCGCCCACCTTGCTCTCCCCCAACTCCTGCAGCGTGCGGATGCGCTGCGCCTTGATCATGATCTGATCGGTGAGGCTCGGCACCCGCAAGACCCGCCAGGCCGTGCCATAGTCATGCGCCTTCTTGGCGAAGAGCGCAAGGCACTCCTCCACGACCGCATCGTATTGCGCCAGGGTGCGTTCCATCGGCGGGCGAAAGTACCGCACCCTTGTGCAACTTCGCAGCAATGAAGACGACCTGGCGGATCAAGGACCGGCTCCTCACCCCCAACTTCCCGGCGGTGATGGGCATCATCAATGCCACACCGGACTCCTTCCATGCCCCCAGCCGTGCCGGTGTTGATGAAGCCCTTCGGCTGGCCGACCGGATGATCACCGAGGGCGCGACCATCCTCGACATCGGCGGACAGAGCTCCCGACCGGGCAGCGATCTGGGCAACGCAGAGGATGAAATGGGACGTGTCATGCCCGTGGTCGATGCCATCCACCGCCGCTTCCCGGATGCCTTGCTGAGCGTGGACACCTGGCGGGCCGGTGTGGCGCGCGCCGCCGTGGAGCACGGTGCTGCCATGGTGAACGACATCAGCGCGGGTACCCTGGATCCCGGGATGCTCGTGACCGTGGCCGGACTGCACGTTCCGTACATCGCCATGCACATGCAAGGCACGCCGGCCACCATGCAAGAAGCACCACACTATACCGATGTCGCTGCGGAGGTCACCCGTTCCCTCTCGGACCGCATGGCCGCGGCACATCATGCTGGGATCGCCGATGTCATCCTTGACCCCGGTCTCGGATTCGGCAAGAACCTTGATCACAACTTCACGCTATTACGCGAACTCCCTCGGATCACCGCGCTCGGCGCGCCCGTCCTGGTCGGCCTTTCGCGCAAGCGCATGATCAATGAGGTGCTCGACACCAAACCCGCCGATGCCTTGAACGGGACCACCGTGCTCAATACGATCGCCCTGCTTAACGGAGCGGCCATCCTGCGGGTCCACGATGTGCACGAAGCGGTGGAGTGCGCCGTGCTCGTCCGTTACTACTCGTCCTGAGCGCCGGTGGAGACAGAGTCCGTATCGATCGTGTAAACCTCGGGGACCAGCTCCCGCATGCGCACCATGCGTGGACCCGTGTAGTCCATGTCCCACTTGATCATTGTGGTGGCACTATCATACCTGCATATCCCCAGTGGCTCGTCGAGGAAGGAGAAGTCCTTGCCTGCATCCTCCTTGAACAGCCGCATATCGACGTTCATTCCATAGCCGCCGTCATTCGCAGGCACATCCCCGAGGTCGAACTCGACGAGCTTCGCCACGCGACCCGGCGCCGCGAACCGGATCCGCCAGACCCGTCCCACATCCAGGCCGATCCGATAAAACCCGGTACTGTCGCTGAGCATGCGGAAGAGTTGTACCCCATCGGAACTCACGTCCATGGTAGCTCCTGTAATGGGTTGCGGCTGCTCCTGTTCGCGCACGCGACCGTAAACCTCCACGTCCTGGGCTGCGGCCATGCCCACCAGGGAGATGCTGGCGATCGCGAGGAACGAATGTCTCCGATACATCCTGTGGATCACGGTCAGAAGTCCACCACCCGCCGCCGTCGGCCGGGCTTTGCGGTGGTGCCTTTCAGTGCGGCCTTGCGCTCCCGGTCCGCGACCTCCCTTTCGTAATGGATCATGGTCCTGTTCGAGCGCGCCTGGAAGTCCTTCGTATGCTCCACATCCCAGCTCAGGTTCCGGACGCTCTGCTTGTACTCCGCACGCCCCACCGGTTCCATGTACAGGCTCACATCGAATCCATCGATCCAGGTGAACATGGTCATCTGCAGATCCATATCGAAGAAGGGAACGTCCGGGAAAAGGGGGATCTTGCGTGCGTCGATGACCACGTGCTTGGTGACGAGATCGGCCCGGTAGAACCAGACCTGGTAGTCATAGCCCCGCTCGAGGTAGAGTTCGTACTTGCCGTTACCGCTCGTGATCACCGTTTCGCGATCCACGCTGTCCTTCACCAGGCGGATCTGCACGCCCTTGAGCGCATCGCCACTGAAATGCTCGGTGACGATGCCATGCAGGTGGATGTAGAAGCCGTGGGAGGCCTGCGGGAACGCAAGTGCGCACAGGACCGGCACGACCCACCAACGGAACATGGTGTGAAATTAGAACGAGGACGGCATTCCGTTCAAGCGCCTCCGCGCACCTTTGTGCAAACACCGTTGTTGATGATCCAGATGCCCAGCATCCGCGTGAACGAGAACCTGCACATCGTGCTCTGGCTGGTCAAGGACCTGGCCTGGCTGATGGAGCTCCGGATACTCGGTGCAGTGATGATCCCGCCCACCCTGGTCATGGCCTTCTTCATCGCCTGGCAATGCCGGGCCGAGCGGCGTGAGCTGGTCCATGCCGTCGCCGTCATCCTCTGGATATTGGCGAACTCCACCTGGATGATCGGCGACTTCTACTTGGACGAACGTGGGCATGGACTGTCGCAGGCCTTCTTCCTCGGTGGATTGGCCCTTCTGGCCGCATACTACCTGGTGGTCCTGCCTCTGGACCAGCGGCGGCGTAACGCGCGGGCAACGAACGGTTGACCTTCGCTTCACACCTGTCAACGGCACGATCCTAATTTCGCAGCGTTGGTCCCAGAGCGCATCTCCCGCACCCGCATGCGCTTCCAGCGTGTGCTACGGATCACCGTCGCGTGGGGTGTGATGGCCTGCCTGACGGCTCTTTTCGAACACACCGCCCTATTGGTGCATGGCTCGTCGAGCCGGCTGATGGACCGCATCGACGACCGACTTCCCACCGCCATCATCGCCGGTCTACTCGGTGGAGCCCTGTACATCTTCGTTCTTCGCGACCGCTGGCGCCGGCTGCCATACCTGCACGCTGTGGGCATCATGGCCTTGTTGCTGTTGGTGGTGCTCCTCGCGTTCCTCATCATCCTTCCTCCTGATGGTGTAGGAACAACGGAGATACTGGACCATGCACTCTCGTATGCCGGTGTCAGCGTCTACCTCTACTGGTTCCTGCTCATGGCCGGGACCATGCTCATGGTGCGCTTGAACGATCAGTACGGTAGCGGAGGCATCAGTTACCTTACCGGATTCTACCACAAGCCCAGGCAGGAGATGCGGATCTTCATGTTCCTGGACATGCGGTCCTCCACCAGCATCGCCGAGCGACTGGGACACACCCGCTACTTCGAACTGCTGAACGAACTGTTCTCGGACATCACCGATCCCATCCTTTACTCACGCGGCGACATCTACCAATATGTCGGCGACGAGATCAGTGTGAGCTGGTCCTTTCGACGCGGGGTGGGTCGCCAGCGCTGCATCCGTTGCTTCCTCGACATCCGCCGGAAGTTGCGGGAGCGCGCTGCCCACTACCAGGAACGCTACGGGTTGACGCCCGTGTTCAAGGCCGGTTTCCACTACGGCCCGGTCACCACCGGTGAGGTGGGCCTGGTGAAGAAGGAACGCATCTACAGCGGTGATGTGGTGAACACGGCCGCGCACATCCAGAACCAGTGCAACAAGCACGGGGTGGACAACCTGATCTCCGATGACCTGGTGAAGGTGCTCCGGCTGCCGCCTTCCTACACCCTGCGTGGCATCGGCAGCACCGAGCTGAAAGGGCGCAGCCAGGCGATCGGCCTCTGGACCCTGGAGGAGAAGGGAGCCGCTGCTCAGTAAGTGTGGCGCCTTCCCCGGCACAACACCACCGTGCCTCCTGATGGCGCTGGAAACACCACCGCTTCACCATGCAACGTGAATGCGCTGATGCCCGGCTCGCGCGAAAGGCGTTCACGCTCACCATCCACCCGGATGCTCCTCAACTCACGGTTGATGTCCAGGTAGACCACCCGATCGCCCACCGCCTGCCACTGTTCGGGCACGAGATCCTCCACGGCCACCGGGCCATCATCGGTCCACAACATCAGGCGGCCCGCCCAAAGATAGAGCAGCGACCGGTCCCTCACCCAATACTGCGACGGCATGCTGTCCGTGAGATGCACGACATCGCCGCCGCGCCAGGCCTTCAACTTCAAGGTGCCATCCACGAACGCCACCAGTCCATCGCCGGCCTGTGCGTTCACGGGCTTCATGCCGGAAAGGCGCACCGACTCCGCCCCCTTCCGTCCCATGAACTCCTGGTGCGCATCGTCCCAGTACGCCACGACGTCCTTCCCGTTCACTGCGATACCAACATCGCAGCTATCCGCCAGGGCTTCCACCTGCCCGTGGACCATGTAGAACAGGGTGCGTCGGCCGCGATCATACCACGTGACGGTATTCGCGCCCTGCGTCCATTGCGGCCGCTCGGAACCCTGTGTCACAGAGGCGAGCGGAATGCGGCGGCCCTTCCAGCTGGCCGCCAACTCATGCTCGATGCTATCCGTGAAGACGATGAGCGAGTCGCTGACGTGGAAACGCTGCACACCCGTGGCGAGGAGATGCGCGCGATCATCACGCAAGGTCCATAGGCTGTCACCCATGCGCCAGGCCACACGGTCACCGCTGGCCTGCAACTCATCAGCGGGATGCTCCTGAACCACCTCCACCGCGCGTGCTTCCAACCCGAAACGACAGAGCTGGCCAGCATGGTCCGTGAAGAAGAGCCCATCGCTCTGTACCTGCATCGTCATGGGTGGGCGTGCATCCACCTCCATGAAACGCCCGTCGACGAAGAGCATGCTACGGTCCATCGCGGTGACGAAGGGAGCCACGCATTGTGCCGACAGATCCATCGTCCACATGCAGAGGACGAATGCCATGCACTGTTGAAGCGGCTTCATGCGCCCTTCTTGAAGCGTCCGACCTCGTGCACACGCACCTCACGCTTGCGCCCCTTCACGGGTGCCACCATCTCCGGACCAATGCTGAAGCGTTCGTGCGCATGCGGCAGCCGGCCCAGCATCTCGCTCGATATGAGCATGTCCACCTTCATGTCCTTGGCCACGCCGAGCATGCGCGACACACTGTTCATCACGTCGCCGCTCAACTCCACCGAACGTTTGGTGTGGCCGATCTGGGCGGATATCACGCGCCCTCCGTGCAAGGCCGCGCGGAAGGCCGGCACCATGCCGAACTCACCCCGCAAGACCTCGGCGTGCTGCGCGATCCGTTCCTCGATGTCGAAGAAGAGATCGAGGCAGTTCTCGTAACGCACACCCACCTTCATGGGCCAGGTGAAGATCACCTCGTCGCCCACGTACTTGTGGATGTCCGCCTCGTTGCGCAGGACCGCATCGGTCATGAGCGAATAGGTCGTGTTGATGAAGCGGAAGTACCGCAGGTCGCCCATGCGCTCGGCAAGCCCGGTGCTGCCCACGAGGTCGAGGGTGAGCACCACGCGTTCCTCGGCCACCGGCCTTTCGTAACGACCGAAGAGGAAGCCGAAGAAGAGCCGACGACCCATGAACTCCTCCACCTGCACCACCAACAGGGCGATGGAGGTGATGATGACCACGCGCAACATGAGCGTGTACAGCTGCCGCATCAGGAAGAGGTGCTGCACCTTCTGCGGCTGGTCGTAGGCGAACCAGTTGAAGGTGTCGCTGTTGAAGGCGAAGGTGAGCAGGATGAGGGCGATGGTGAGCAGGTTCACCAGCAGCACCTTGCCCAGGAACTGCAGCGGGATGGCCAGCGCGCGGAAGCGACGACCGAAGAAGTACTCCTCGAGAACCCCCGTCCACAAGCCGAGCAGTGCCCATGCGCCGAGCTGTGCATCGAGCGCACCGCCGCTGTACAGAATGAAGGCACTGGCCACGGCCACCGTGACCAACGTGTACTTGGCGAGCTTGCGGAGCTTGTATCGGGTGAGGGCGGTCAAAAGGACCGCGAAAGTACGGTGGGCTTGCGGGGAACCACCCTACAGTTTCATCACCCGGGCAGATGCCCGATAGCCGTCATCCCCTGTCACTTCGAGGAGGAACATACCCGGGGCGAAGGAGGACATGTCGATGCTCATGACGTTGCCCACCCACTTCGTCGCCATCGCCTCCTGACCATCCGTTGTAAGGAGACGGATCACCTGTCCACCTCCCACAGATCCGGAAAAGGTCAGTGTTAACAGGTCATGCACAGGGTTCTGGAAGCGCGGAAGCTGTTGTGATCGTTCGTGGATGGATAGGAAGTCCGAACAACCGAAGCCGCCGCTCACCCAGGCCGCCACGAATGCAGAATATGGCATTACTTCGAATGGTGTCATGGCATTCCCAGCTATGTACCCGACCGCCTGTCCTTCATGGATCCGAATGTCCGTGATGCAACCGAAGTAGTGCGGTCGCCTGTAGTCACCCAACACATCCCAGGTGTTCTCGGCCTCGGTGATCAATGGCATCACCACGATGATCGAATCATCGACCCCACCCAGTCCGGACGCGGCCATCGAGAAGATCCCGTTACAGTCGAAGTCCGTTCCATCCCATATGCGGATCGTGTCGCGGGCCTCATCACCACGGAGGACATCGATCACCACCAGGTCGATGCCATCCATGTCCACGCCGATGATCCGACCGCTGATCACCGCGTCATCCGGACGGTCGTTGGTCGTTGCACAGAACGAGGCAGGCACCCAGCTACAACCCATCGCCCCGGTCCAGAGGACGGAGGCTAATACCATGAGAACAAGCGATCGGAACATGGGATCGGTCAATTGGGTGATATATGCTGATGGCCTCTGCCATCCATTCCATGCATATTGACGGCGAACGCGGGTGAACCGCTGCTTGAACGGAAGGTGAACGAAATTAAGCGCGTAAGCAGGAATCCTCGTTCCACCCCACCTTTACCACATGTTCCGCCGCTGGCTCAGCCACCTCTGGCCCATCACGCAACAGCGCGAACCGGGTCATTTCGGTGAGCTCACCGTGCGCTGGGAAGTAGGCACCAAGGTGCTCAACAGCACCAACGGTAACCAGAGCTTCGGCGCCCTGCACCGGGTCTGGCAGGCGGTCTTCGATGAGTTGGACCTGCGGAACGATCCACCGCGCGATGTGCTCCTGCTCGGTCTGGGCGGTGGCAGTGTCCCGGCCATCCTACGCGACGAGCTCGGCATCAGCGCACCCATCACCGCCGTGGAAATGGACCCCGCCATGGTGCGCATCGCGCGCAGCCATTTCGGCCTGGACCGCCACGCCGACCTGCAGGTGATCACCGGCGATGCCACGATCCAGGTGCATGCTTTACGCCCACGGTACGAACTGGTGGTGGTGGACCTCTTCGATGACCTGGACCTGGCCCGCGGTGTGGACGCCCGGACCTTCCTGCACGGGCTTCGCGACCGCTGTGCCGAGGGGGGCCTGGTCTGCTTCAACACCGTGAGCCATGACGAGGCCAGCGACGGCCGCTGCGAGGCCGTTCTGGCGCACGCCAAGGCCATCTTCCGGGAGGTGCATGAGTTCCGGCTGGAAGAGGTGAACCGGGTGTTCATTATCTCGTGAGCAACGTTCACCGTTCGTCACACGTCCATAGGGTGTTTCGGCCCGAACTTTGGGCTGTGGGCCGCCGTGCCCCAAGGACCGGTGAACATCCGCCCACATATCCTGATGATCAGCGGGTTGATCGGGTCGGGTGCGCTCGTTGCGCAGCCCTGCTCCATCGACCTAGGGCCTGACACCACCATCTGCCAGGGACAATCCGTCACGTTGACTGCGCCGCCTGGCTTCCCCGACTACCTCTGGAGCACGGGTGCCACCACGCCGTCCATCAGCGTAAGCCTGCCCGGGACCTATTGGGGTGAGGCCAGCTACCCCAGCCCGCAACTCTTCCCGAATAGTGACTTCAGCGCGGGCAATACCGGCTTCAGCACGGACTTCACGGCCACGACCGACCTGAGCAGCGACGGCCGGTATTGGATCGGCACGAACCCGAACAGCTACCACGGCCAGTTCTTCGGCACCGGGAACGGCAACTTCATGATCGTGAACTCGGGCTGGCCATCGGCCCTGTGGAACGTGTACTGCCAGACCGTGCCGGTGTGCCCCGGCCAGACATACACGCTCAGCTATCG
>JAGQVR010000109.1 GCA_020437875.1 Flavobacteriales bacterium | reverse complement strand
GGATGGGCACCAGGATGGAACCGCTGCGCGAACGGGCATAGCCGAGCACCACGCCCATGGGCAGGATGAGGAGCATGACCGCCGCATCATACTGCATGTGCATGAGGGCGAAGACCCCGGCCGTCAGGGCCACGGTGGTGTGCTCCTCGAACATGTGGCGCATGGAGCCGAAGAGCAGCCCACGCAGCAGGAACTCCTCGAAGACCGGTGCGATGATCCCAACGCCGAGGATGAGCCAGGCGATGTTCGATGTACTGGCGATCACCTGTTCCATGAAGTTGGTGCGGAAGGCCGGAACGAAGTGGGCCAGCAGTTCGATGGCGAGCCCGAGCAGGACGAAGACACCGAGCCAGAGGAGGGCCTGTTTCCAATGCGGCATGCGCAGTCCGAGGAACTGCGCCGTAAGTCCGCGCTTCCACCAGCGCACCGTCAGCACGATGAGCAGCGTGCAGATGGCGCCGCTCCAGATGGCCACCTGTGCGATGAGATCGCCGTTGAACATCAGGTCGGCCATCCGCTCGTTGAGCCGCGGGTCGTTCAACAGGCTGAAGGAGAAGCCGTCCTTCATCAGGTCGGGCGAATGGCGCAACACCCCACGAATGAAAACGCCGGTCTGCACCAGGAAGAAGACCATGATCACCACACCGAAGAGGGCGACCCCCATGGCGAACTCCAGTCCCGGCGGTCGGACGTGTGTGGGGCGTGGCTGGTCAGGCAATGGCTGCTCCGGACCGGACGGGTGTTCCATCGATGAGGACGGTGTCGATGTGATCGTCGCCGAAGGCGTACGGTAGAAAGGCGAGCGAAGGTATCTCCTTCGTGATGATGAGGCTGGCCCGTTTACCCGGTGTAAGGCTGCCGAGCTCACCGGTCAGGTCCATCGCCGCAGCGCTGTTGAGGGTCATCGCGTTGATCGCCTCCTCGGGCAGCATGCGCCCCTGGATACAGGCCAGGGAGAGCACGAAGTTCATGTTGCCGCTCGGTGTGGTGCCGGGGTTGAAGTCGGTGGCCAGCGCCACGGGCAGGTCGCGGTCCATCAATTGCCGCGCGGGGCCGTACGGGATCCGCAGGAAGAAGGAGCAGGAGGGGAGCAGGGTCGGTATCGGGGCTTGACCGTTGGCGTGGGCAAGGGCGAGGGCGTCCAGGTCCTCCTCGGTCATCACTTCCAGATGGTCAACGCTGAGCGCTTGATGCTTGATCGCAGCCTCGATACCCCCGATGCTGGTGAACTGGTTCACATGCACCTTGCCGGAAAGGCCATGTGCCGCACCGGCTTCGAGCACACGTTCCATCTCCTCCACGGTGAAGTAGTTCGTTTCGCAGAAGGCATCCACGAAGTCGGCCAGACCATCCCGGTGCACCTGTGGGATCAGTTCATTCACGATGAGGTCGAGGTAGCCCCGCCGGTCGTCCTTGAATTCCAAGGGCAAGGCGTGAGCGGCGAGGAGGGTGGCCTTCACCTGGAGCGGCAGGGCTTCCTTCAGGCGCTTCACCACCCGGAGCATCTTCAATTCACTTTCGAGGCTGAGGCCGTACCCACTCTTGATCTCCACGGCCACGGTGCCCTGGGCCATCATCCGCTCCAGTCGCGCTTTCGCCTTCACGAAGAGCTCATCCTCACTCATCCTGCGCAAGGTGTTCGCGCTGTTCAGGATGCCGCCTCCACGTGCCGCGATCTCCTGGTAGGTGAGGCCCTTGATCTTGTGAACGAACTCCTCCTCACGGGAAGCCGCATGCACGGTATGGGTATGCGGGTCGCACCAGCCCGGGAGTACGTAGCGTCCACGGGCATCGATCACCCGATGGCCTTCCATGGAGTCAGCCAATGCGCTCATGGGACCGAGGTCGCTGATCCGTCCATCCTCGATCAGGAGCCAGGCATCGGCGACGTGGGGCAGCTCGCCCATCGACCGGCCCGGAACGCTGCGCAGCCCTTTCGGTCGCACGCCGACGAGGGCCTTGGCGTTGATGATGAGCAGCCGTTCCATTACCGGCAAAGAAAGACGATCACTGCGGACGGTGGTCAGATGGAGGCAGGGTGTACACCACTAGTCCGGCATCCGGGTAGGTGGTCCGTTCCAGTTCGATCCCGCTGCGGGCAAGGCCGGAGTCGAGGGCTTGCAGCTCATCGGAGCCCTCATGCATGACGAAGAAAGGCCGATCCCCTGTCCGCAGCAAATCATGGATCCTCTGTTCATCGCCAAGGATGGTGGTGTCCCAGAGGATCCGCTGCGGGATGCGGGCATAGAGCTGATGGCGGAAGTCGCGATCCGAGTAGAAGTGGCTCGCACCATCGAGCACACCGCGCATCCGGATGTCGTCCCAGGCCATGGCTTCAGGAGGAATGGTGAAGGTGCGTGAGTTGATGGGAGAGGGAGGTCTTGTGGTATGGTGCGCGTTCAGCAGAAATAGGAGCGGCGGCACCAGCAAGGCGATCCGCACTGCACGGGGCCGGCCTTGCGTCACCAGATGGATCCCGTTCAGTGTGGCGATCATGCCGAGCGTGATCGATGGGGAGAGGAGCCGGTCATCGAGAAGGCTGAAGAAGGTGACGAGCGAGAGCGCCCATATCCCCACGAAATGCACGCACACGGCCAGCACCAGGAGCCCTTGCGCCGTGGCGATCCGTTCGGTCCATGGACCCGTCCTGGTCCAAAAAGGAAGAACGATGCAAGTGACCACGCCAGCCAGGACGACGAACGAAGGCCAGACGGGTCCACTGATCCGGAGCAATTCGTCAGTGAGGAAGTTCAGGGGGCGCAGCAGCGTGTCATTGAGGTCCAGTGCCCTCAACAGGTGCGAATGGCTGATGGTGCCGTATTGGAACAGGTTCCGTCCGAACCACAATATGCTCGGTGCGGAACAAGCGGCGATCGCCAGCACGGAACGTGATCTTCGTCCATGGTGTGATCTCAGAACAGGGATGACGAACCAGGCCAGGTTGAAGGCCCCGATGATCTTCAGGGAGCTTGCCATGAAAGCGAAGGCCGCAGCCCAGTACCAGAGGCTTCGCTTATCCGTGCGACAGGATCGGATCATGCACGCACCCACCATGAGGGTGCTGGCGATGAAGAGCGGTTCCGTCCAATAGTGCGCGAACAGGATGGGGTAGGTGGAGAACACCGAGACCACGAGGTAGCCGGTGATCCGGAGGAAAGGAGGCCATCCGAGGCTGCGGAAAAGGAAGACCAGGGCGCTGAACAAAGCCACGATCGTTACCGCGTGGGCAACGGCGGCGGCCAGGAAGGGCTCCTTGAACACCAGTAGGAAAGGCAGGAGGTACAGGGAATAGCCGGGCGGAAAGTCGGTGAACGGCTCCAAAACGGGAAGGAGCGAATGCGACGGCCAGTTCGAGAAGACGAAGAAGCGGCCATGCTCCATCAGGTTCTGTGCGGCCACCACGAAATTCACCGAGTCCGGGGAGAGCTCGATCCCGCTTCGCAAGGGCGAGATCGCCGTGATCACGCCCAGCAGCACGACCAGCGCTTCGATCCACGACATCATCCGGTGCTCGACCGATGATCTTCCTCCATCCACAGCAGGTGGGCGCAGCATGGTCGTCGAAGGTAGGTGGACCTCCGTGGTACGCACGGTCCGCAGCCCACCCGCACCGCCGATCCGACTTTCGTACTTTGCCGAACGACCAGCAGGGATGCCCGGGAATACGATCGGACAGTTGTTCCGCCTGACCACCTTCGGGGAGAGCCATGGTGCAGGCATCGGTGGGGTCGTCGACGGCTGTCCAGCGGGACTTCGTATCGACCTTGAAGCCATCCAAAACGAGTTGGACCGCAGGCGACCGGGTAGCACGACACTGGGGACCGCACGCAGGGAGGATGATCGTTTGGAGATCCTGAGCGGCGTCTTCGATGGGATCACGTTGGGAACGCCGATCGCCTTCGCGATCCGCAATACCGATGCACGGAGCACCGATTACGATGCCCTGAAGGAGGTCTACCGGCCCGGTCATGCGGACAAGACCTGGGAGGCGAAGTACGGTATCCGTGACCATCGCGGTGGCGGTCGAAGCAGCGCGCGGGAGACCGCGGCCCGGGTGGTCGGTGGTGCCATCGCCCGCCAGGTGCTCAACGGGTCCGGTGTACGGGTGCACGCGCATGTGAGCCAGGTAGGGGCGATCAGGTCCACCTGTCCGCTCGTGGAACTCGACTTCACTTCGACATGGTCGAACGCGGTGCGTACTGCAGACCCAGCGGCGATGGGACCGATGGCGGAGTTGATCGAGGAGGTGCGTACCGAGGGTGATTCAATCGGTGGGCGCATCACCTGCCTGATCACCGGTGCTCCGGCCGGTCTGGGTGAACCGGTGTTCGACAAGTTGCACGCCGACCTGGGCAAGGCCATGCTCAGCATCAACGCGGTGAAGGGATTCTCGATCGGCAATGGCTTCGACAGCATCGCCCTCCGCGGATCGGAGAACAACGACCCGATCACCCCGGTCGGGAACAGAACGAATCGGGCGGGTGGCATCCAGGGCGGCATCAGTAATGGCGAGGACATCGTCTTCGATGTCGCCTTCAAACCGGTGAGCACCATCGCCAAAGCACAGGACACCGTTGATCGCGCGGGCAACACCGTGGTACTGGAGGCGGCCGGCCGGCATGACCCGTGCGTGGTGCCGCGTGCCGTGCCCATCGTGGAAGCCATGACCTGTCTGGTCCTTGTCGATCATATGATTCGCCAACGGACCGCTCGGCTATGAGGGTGTTCCGACCATCCCTGCCCGTGCGCATCCTGTTGGGTCTGGGGCTTGGCGTGGGCTGGGCCGTCTTGTCGAGTACGCTGGGGTGGAGCCGTTTCACGATGGACTGGATCGCCCCCTTCGGCGACATCTTCATCAACCTGCTCAAGTTGATCGCGGTCCCGCTCGTGCTGTTCAGCATCATCAGTGGGGTGAGTGGGCTGAATGACATCACGCGGCTCGGTCGCATGGGCCTTGGCATGCTGGCCCTTTACCTGGCCACCACCGTTGTCGCGGTCAGCGTCGGACTGCTGTTGGTGAATACGATCGCACCCGGCACCTGGTCCGATGACGACCAGCGGCTGGAGAACCGGGTGGCTTATGAACTATGGGTGAAGGACACGCCTGGCGTGGAGCAGGCCAAGGATGGTCGCTGTTTCAGCTGCGATCCTGGCAACGAAGCCGTGGTGGCCAGGGTGCTCAAGCGTCGGCAGCAAGCACCGGATGCCATGGCCGAGGCCCAAAGGGAACGAGCGACCGGTGTGGCCGCCCAAGGACCGCTCCAATTCCTCCCGGAGATGGTGCCGAGCAACATCTTCCTGAGCTTCAGCCGGGCATTGATGCTGCAGGTCATCGTCTTCGCGTTGTTCTTCGGCGTGGTGCTCCTGCTGATCCCGAGGGACCGGGTGGCGCCGGTCATCCAGCTCGTCAATGGGCTGAACGAGGTCTTCATGAAGATGGTGGACGTGGTGATGCTCGCCGCACCCTGGTTCGTCTTCGCGCTCATGGCGGGCGTGGTCTCCCGCATCGCGGGTGATGACCCCGCCGCGGTGCTCGAGTTGTTCCGTTCCCTGGCCGGCTACATGATCACCGTTGGCTTGGGCCTGGCCATCGTCGCATTCGGCATATACCCGGTCGTGCTCAGCCTGGTGCTCCGCCGCAACGTTTACCGGCGCTTCTTCAAGGCCATCTCCCCGGCCCAGTTGCTCGCCTTCAGCACCAGCAGCAGCGCGGCGACCCTTCCGGTGACCATGGAATGCCTCGAGGAGCGTGCCGGTGTGAGCCGCAGCACGGCCGGTTTCGTCCTGCCCATCGGTGCCACGGTGAACATGGACGGGACCAGCCTGTATCAAGCCGTGGCCGTCGTCTTCCTGGCGCAGTTCCACCTTGTCGACCTCACCTTCATGCAGCAGCTCAGCATCGTGGGCACGGCCACCCTTGCGAGCATCGGCGCGGCCGCCGTCCCCAGTGCGGGCCTGATCACCCTGTTGGTGGTGCTGACCTCCCTGGGGCTCGACCCGGCCTGGATCGCCATCATCCTGCCGGTGGACCGCGTGCTGGACATGTGCCGCACCGTGGTGAATGTCACCGGGGATGCCACTTGCTGCAGCATCGTGGCCCAGGTCCAGGGCGAGGAGTTGTTCACCAGGGAACTGTGAACGAACCAAGGTGGATCCGGCGGAGGCAACGGCCTGTTGCGGAACGATCTTTGTGACCGCGTCCGGCTCACCGGCTCGTGATAACCGATCGACACCATCCCCATGGCCAAGTGGACCAAACGCATCCTGATCAGCCTCGGCATCCTCATCGTGCTCCTGTTGGGAGCTGCCATCCTCATCCCCATCCTCTTCAAGGACCGGATCGAGGCGGCGGTGAAGGCCGAGGTGAACAAGAACCTCAACGCGGTGGTGGATTGGGGTGACTGGGACCTCACCCTCCTCAAGAACTTCCCGAACCTCACCGTGGAGGTGGAGAACGTGAAGGTGAGCAACGTGGCACCCTTCGAGGGGATCGATCTGGCGCGCATCGGCACCTTCACAGCCACCGTGGACATCAAGAGCCTATTCCGGGACCGGATCGACATCAAGCGCATCGGCCTGGTGCGGCCTCACATCCATGTGAAGGTCCTGGAGGACGGACGTGCGAACTGGGACATCGCCAAGGCGGACAGCATGGCGACCGAAGAAGCGGCGGCGGAATCGGCCAGCGCCTTCAACATCGGGCTTCGCGAATACTGGATCGAGGATGGGTCCCTGATCTACGATGACGCATCCCTCGGTTATTACATGGACCTGCTCGGCTTGGATCACCGCGGGAATGGTGACTTCACGCAGGACCTCTTCGTGCTGAATACCACCACACACGCGGATACGGCCAACGTGGTATTTGGTGGTGTGAAGTACCTCAAGAACGTGAAGGCGGACGTCAAGGCCGATCTCGAGATGGACATGCCGAACATGAAGTTCACCTTCAAGGAGAACGAGGCGGCCATCAACCAGTTGGTACTCGGTCTCGATGGCTGGCTGGCCATGCCCGGCGATGACATGGACATGGACCTCACCTGGAACACGAAGAAGACGGACTTCGGCACCCTGCTATCACTGGTACCCGCGGAATTCGCGACGGATCTCACCGGTGTGGAGATGAGCGGAAAGGCCGGGTTCAGCGGCTTCGTCAAGGGGAAGATGAACGACAACACCACGCCGGCCTTCGGCTTGGATGTGGATGTGGAGAACGGTCGGTTCAAGTATCCCGATCTGCCGAGCAGCGTGGAGGACATCCACGTGGACCTCAACATCAGTTGTCCGCAAGGGAACGACATGGACAAGATGATCGTGGACCTGAAGCGCTTCGCCCTGAAGATGGCGGGCAATCCCGTGGAAGCGCGCATGCACCTGGCGCACCCGATGACCGATCCCGACGTGGATGCCGAGTTGAAAGCCAACCTGGACCTGGCCAGCGTGAAGACGGTGGTCCCGATGGAGGAGGACCTCAAGGGCAGCTTCACCGCCGATGTGCGCATGAAGGGCCGGATGAGCGATGTGGAGAACGGCCACTACGACAAGTTCCTGGCCGATGGCCGGATGATCCTGTTGGGCATGGACTACAAGAGCGATTCCCTGCCACCGGTCGGCATCAAGAGCCTTTACTTCGACTTCAGCCCGCGCTATCTGGCGCTTACCAGCTTCGATGGGAACGTGGGCAGCAGCGATATCCAGGCGAAGGGACGCATGGACAACTACCTCCAGTGGTGGCTCAAGGACAGCACCCTCGTGGGCAGCTTCGACCTCACCGCGAACAGGTTCGACCTGAACGAACTGATGGGCGGCTCATCAACCGCCGCGGATAGCGCTGGCACGGCCGACACGACCGCGATGAGCGTGATCGAAGTGCCCGGCAACATCGACTTCCGCATGGGCATGGCCGTCGGCGAGGTGATCTATGACGACATACACCTCACGAATGCGAAGGGTGGACTGCACGTGCACGACAAGCGCGTGGACCTGAAGGACGTCTTCTTCAACCTTTTCGGAGGAAGTGTGAACATGGCGGGTGGCTACGATGCGAAGGACATCACCCGGCCGAACATCGACTTCCGCTATGACGTGAAGGAATTGGACATCGAGCAGACGGTGAAGTACATGGAGACGGTGCAGAAGATGGCGCCGATCGCGAAGACCTGCAAGGGGCGCTTCAGCACGAACCTGGCGATGACCGCCGACCTGGACCAGCACATGCAACCGGACATGAACTCCCTGAACGGGCGTGGCACATTCCGGACCAAGAGCGTGCGGGTGGACGGGTTCCAACCGTTGGTCGATGTCGCCAAGGCCTTGAAACTGCAGGGCATCGAGAACACCACCCTGAACGATGTGGTCTTCAACTACAAGCTCGAGGATGGCCGGATGATCACGGAACCCTTCGATGTGAAGATCGACCGGATCAAGGCCAACGTGGGCGGCAGCACCGCCTTCGCTGATCAGGCGATCGACTACGATATGAAGGCCAAGGTGCCGAGCGACATGTTCGGAGCAGGTGCGGCAACGGCCGTTGCAGGTTTGTTGGGTCGCGCCAACAGTGCCATCGGTGCCAATTTCCAAGTGCCAGCTGAACTGGATCTGACCGCGAAGATCACCGGCACGATCGAGAAGCCGATCGTGAAACCGGTCTTCGCAGGGGGCAGCACGAACCTGAAGGAAACGGTGGTCACCGAGGTGAAGGAGGAGCTGAATGAACGGATCGACAAGGCGAAGGAGGAGGCGATCGCTCGTGCTCGGGAGGAAGCGGCGAAGCTCGTGGCCGATGCACAGAAGCGGGCCGATGAACTGAAGGCCCAGGCACGCACCGAGGCCGCTCGGGTGAAGGCCGAGGGATACAAGGCCGCGGATGATGCCGTCGCCAAGGTGACCAACCCTTTGGCCAAGGCCGCTGCCCAGGTGGCGGCGAAGAAGGCCAAGGAGGAGGCCGACAGGAAGGAGCAACAGGCCGTCGCCGAAGCGGACAAGCGGGCTGATGCGATGGTGGACGCCGCGCGGAAGCAAGGGGATGCCATGATCGCGAAGGCGGAAGCCACGAACACGACGGTGAAGTAGAAAGGGACTTGATGCAAACGATCGTGACCGCGTTGAAGGACGGCCGAACAAGGAGAGCAGGCCGCGTTGGAATGACCCGGACCATCGCATCGTTCCAACGGTGGGCGACGAGCCTTGTGCTGGTGGCTGTCGCTCTCGGGGCGGTTGCCCAGGATGATGAAGCGACCGATGATCCCTGTGGGAAGCCCACGGACAGGAAGATCGTGAAGCTGCTGGAGGACGCTGGCAAGGCGAAGGAGGCCATGGAGCGGCACCAGAAGTTGAAGGCCGCATTGGAATTGG
>JAGQVR010000010.1:18190-24366 GCA_020437875.1 Flavobacteriales bacterium | reverse complement strand
AGAAGGTCTTCGAGCGTCCCTGCGCCTTCTCGGATCACCTCCGGCTCACCATTGGACAGGTCGATGACCGTGGAGCCCAGCAGGCCTCCTATGCCACCGTCGATCACCATATCCACCTGATGACCAATGTTCTTGTGGATCATTTCAGGGTCGGTGGTATGATCGATCACCTTGTCGGGATCGTGTACACTGGCCACGACCAAGGCATGGCCCAACTCCCGGACGAGGGCTTGGGGGATCGGGTGGTCCGGCACCCGGATCCCGACCGTCCGGCGGTTGTTCTTGAAGAGACGGGGGATCTCGTTACTCGCCGGAACGATGAAGGTGTACGGGCCCGGAAGCGCCTTCTTCATGATCCGGAACGCGGCGGTGTCAATGGCCTTTGCGTATGCGCTTAACTGGCTAAGGTCCTGGCAGATGAGCGATAAGTCCGCTTTCTGTGGTTTAACACCTTTCAGCCTTGCGACCACTTCGATGGCCCGGGCATTCTGGCTGCTGCACACGAAGGCGTAGACCGTATCGGTCGGGCAGACCAGTACCCCACCTTCTTCCAGAATGGAAACGGCGGTCTTGATCTTGCGTGGTTCCGGATCCCTGGGGTGGATGCTCAGCAGCATACCCTCACACCTTGCTGCCTTGGGCGGCGGCCTTCTTGTGGTCGGCCAGGAACTTCTCCAGCCCGATGGTCGTCAAGGGGTGGTCGAAGAGGGCGGTGATGGCACTTAAGGGACAGGTGGCCACATCGGCTCCCACCTCCGCGCATTGGATGATGTGCATCGGATGGCGGATGCTCGCCGCCAGGATCTCGGTCCCGTACCCATAGTTGTCATAGATCGTACGGATCTGGTCGATCAGCGCGATCCCATCGGTGCTCACATCATCCAGGCGGCCTACGAAAGGTGAAACGTAGGTGGCACCGGCCTTGGCCGCCAGCAGGGCCTGTCCCGGGCTGAAGACCAGTGTGCAGTTCGTCTTGATCCCCTTGCCGGTGAAATACTTGATCGCCTTCACACCATCCTTGGTCATCGGCAGCTTCACCACGATCCTCGGGTGCAGGGCGGCCAGGTCCTCGCCCTCACGCACCATGCCGTCATAGTCCGTGGCGATCACTTCCGCGCTCACATCCCCGTCCACGATGCTACAGATGTCCACGTAATGCTTCATGACGGCGTCGGTGCCGCTGATGCCCTCCTTGGCCATCAAGCTGGGGTTGGTGGTCACACCGTCGAGCACACCAAGCGCCTGGGCTTCCTTGATCTGCGCCAGACTGGCCGTATCGATGAAGAATTTCATGGGGTCCGTAATGGGTGGCAAAGGTAGCCGTTGTCCTCGGTGGCCGGAAGTCGGTCGTATTGGTCATCCTTCCCATGTCCGGCACGCGCCTTGAGCACCGCCCGTACCTTTGCTGACCCACAGCATGCGTTCCACCCTCATCGCCATCACCTGCTTCATCGGGTCCTCCTGCCTGGCCCAGCCGACCGGCATGGACCTGAACGCTGTGGACGCCAAAGGCAGGAAACAAGGTAGTTGGACCAAGACCTGGCCCAATGGGAAGACGCGCTACCTCGGGCAGTTCAAGGACGACAAGCCCTTCGGGACCTTCAAGCACTACGATGAGGAAGGGCATTTGAGCACCCTGCAGGAGTATGCGGCCGATGGACGGACCAGTCGTGCCAGGCATTACCACCCGAACGGGACGGTGATGGCAACAGGTAAGTATGTCGCACAGGAGAAGGATAGCACTTGGAATTACTTCGGTCCGGAAGGCCGGCTGCGCAAGGTGGAACGATACAAGACCGGTAAGCTGGATGGGGAGCAGGTCTCCTATTACCCGGACGGCAAGGTGGTGGAGAGCGAGAACCGGCGGAACGGTGTGCTCCAGGGCCCGAGCAAGAGCTGGTTCGCCAATGGGCAGCTGAAGTCTGAAGCGGTGTACCAGAACGGGGAACCGGAGGGAAGGATGACCTTCTATTTCAACAACGGGAAGAAGGAGATCGAGGGCAACGTGGTGAACGGCGACCGCGATGGGACCTGGTACTACTTCAACGAGGACGGCACCGTGCAACTCCAGATGCTCTATGCCAAGGGGGAATTGTTGAAGGAGCGCAAGGAGAACGGCGTGTTCCGGACCTATTATGACGACGAACAGATCAAGTCGGAGATCACCTATAAGAAGGGGAAACGGGAGGGAACCTTTGCGGAGTACCACGCCAATGGGCAATGGGAGATCCGGGAGGTGCCGGGTGATCCCGTGCTGGGCACCCCCGGTGATGTGGAACGGGTGTTGAAGGGGCAGACCAAGAAGCGGGAAGGGAAGTACGTGAACGACCTGTTGGAAGGTGAGGTGCGGGAGTACGATGAGAAAGGGAAGGTGTTGAAGGTGACGAAGTACCTCGGTGGGGTGGAGCAGTGAACGCTTCGCGGTGCGTAGCGCGCCGCTCGCGATGACCGATGGTGGGTGGAACAGGGCGACGGATAGGAGAACGTATAGGCGGAAGAGCGAAGGATGAGCAAACACGGACGGATACTGGTGGCCATGAGCGGCGGGGTGGACAGCTCCGTGACCGCCCTGATGCTGCATGAGGAAGGTTATGAGGTGATCGGGGTGACCATGAAGACCTGGGACTACGCCGATGCCAGCGGAGGCAAGCGGATCACCGGGTGCTGCGACCTCGACAGCATCAATGATGCCCGTACAATGGCCGTTACCCGTGGTTTCCACCACATGATCATCGACATCCGCGAGGAGTTCGGGGAGGCCATCATCGGCAACTTCACGAGCGAATACCTAGCGGGCCGTACGCCGAACCCCTGCGTGCTCTGCAACACCTTCATCAAGTGGGAAGCGCTCTTGAAGCGTGCCGACATGATGGATTGTGAATTGATCGCCACCGGGCATTACGCCCAGGTCCGGCAGGATGCTGGCACCGGGCGCTGGGTGGTGAGCCGGGGACTCGACCCGGGCAAGGACCAGAGTTATGTCCTATGGGGTTTGGAGCAGCAGAACCTGGCACGGACGCGCTTCCCGGTGGGTGGCTTCCACAAGAGCGAGATCCGCCAGCGCGCGGTGGACAGCGGATTCCCGGAACTCGCCGCCAAGAGCGAGAGCTACGAGATCTGCTTCATCCCGGACAACGACTATCGGGGCTTCCTAAAGCGGAAGGAACCGGAGGCCACCGCCAAACTGGCCCATGGCCAGCTGGTCAGCGTGGGTGGCGAGGTGCTCGGTGAGCACGACGGTTACCCCTTCTTCACCATCGGCCAGCGCAAGGGTCTGGGCATCGCAACGGGCGAACCACTGTACGTAACGGATATCCAGCCGGAGAGCAACACCGTGGTATTGGGCCGCAAGGAGGACCTCCAACGGACCGCCATGTGGGTGCGCCGCCCGAACTTCCAGCTGGTGGATGCGTTGAAGGGTGAACTCGAAGCCGTGACCAAGATCCGCTACAAGGACAAAGGCACTCCCAGCACCCTCACCATGGACGGTGATCGGGTGAAGGTCGAATTCCATGCCCCCGTGGCAGGCATCGCACCGGGGCAAAGTGCCGTCTTCTATGCAGGCGGGGATGTGGTCGGAGGCGGCTTCATCGATCGCCAGCACAGTTGACCATGCGTACCGCACCCCTCCTCTTCGCGCTAGGGACCATGGTCCTGTTCGTCGCCTGCAAGAAGGAGGAGGTGGAGGAACCCGACCTTGGTCATGGCTATTTCCCGACCGATGTAGGTACATGGGTCGAGTACAAGGTGGATTCCTTGTGGCGGGATGAACCGAGCGGGGTCTTGGACAGCGTCAGTTACCGACTACTGGAGCGCATAGAAGAGCACTATACCGATCTCGAGGGCAGGCCCTGCCAGCGGATACACCGGTACGTGCAGGATGCCGCCGGGGCCTGGGTGGTACGCGATGTGTGGACCTCGACCGTGGATACCTATGCGGCGGAGAAGACCGAGGAGAACTATCGCCGCTTGAAGCTCTCGTTCCCGGTGCGGAACGCTCGTCGATGGGACATCAATATCTATGGCACTGGAGCGACCGGTGATGACACCCGGAACGATGAATTGCTGGTGGCCTATGAACAGGTGGACCAGCCTTGGAGCACCGGCAGCCTTTCCTTCGACAAGGCCGTGCTCGTGAAGAACACCGTGCCGCCCAACTTCGTGGATACGCGTGAATTCGAGGAGCGCTATGCGGATGGGGTGGGGATGGTGTACAAGTATTGGGAGGAGAGTACGAACCGTGTCGTATACAACCCGGACGGCACCATTACCCTGCAGAACGTGGGTTGGCGCCTGCGTATGATCGCCGTGGCCCATGGATCCTAAGGAAGGTCGGGTCGATAGGAGTTGGCTCACGGTGGTCCTGTTCCTGAGCCTTATCGCTGCTACGAACGCACAGACCTCGCCAGATACTTACTGGGTGGCCTTCACGGACAAGTCGTCCACGCCCTATTCACTTGACGACCCTGGGGCTTTCCTTTCTGAACGGGCCATCGCACGTCGCGCCGTACAAGGGATCGCCTACGATGAACTGGACCTTCCGGTGGATCCGGCCTATGTGGCGCAGGTGGAGGCTATCGAAGGGGTGGATGTACTGAACCGCAGCAAGTGGTTCAACGGGGTGACCGTGCGGGTGCAGGGTGAAGAAGCGATCAACGCCGTTCTCGCGCTGCCGTTCGTTCTGGAAGTGCGGGCCTCCGGGCTGCGTACCCACGGTCCACGCATGGACAAGTTCGGTCCGGTGTTCGACCAGGAGCGTGATATCGACCCCCCGCTCTATGGACCATCCTACCGCCAATTGGAGATGCTGAACGGCCAGGCGTTGCACGGGAACGGGGCACTCGGTCAGGGTGTGCTCATCGGGGTGCTCGACTCGGGATTCGAGGGGGTAGATTCTTCGCTCGCCTTCGAAGCCGTGCGCGAGCGTGGAGGCATCCGGGGTACGTGGGACCTGGTGGACCATGATGGCGATGTGTACGATGATCACTGGCACGGCCGCAGTGTGCTCTCCTGCATGGCAGCACGTCTGGACAGCCAGATGATCGGCACCGCGCCGGAGGCGGATTATGTACTCATACGGACGGAGACCATCCACAGCGAGTATCCCGTGGAGGAGGACAACTGGGTGAGCGGCGTGGAACTGGCGGACAGCCTCGGCTGCGACGTACTCAACACCTCCCTTGGTTATACCACCTTCGACGACAGCACGATGGACCACACTTACGCCATGCTTGACGGGCAGACGTTGCGGTGCAGCATCGCGGCGAACATCGCCTCCCGGAAAGGCATGGTCCCGGTGCTGAGCGCGGGGAATAGTGGAGAGGGCGACTGGTACCATATCGGTGCGCCGGCCGATGCGGTCGACGTGTTGACGGTGGGAGGGGTGAACGCGGATGCACTCTACGCTCCGTTCAGTTCGCATGGCCCAAGTGCCGACGGACGTGTGAAACCGGACGTTTGCGCGATGGGACAGGGTACGACCGTACTGAACATCGGTGTTGACAGCGTGGTCAGTGCCAACGGGACCAGCTTCGCGGCGCCGGTCCTCGCCGGCCTCGTGGCCTGCTTGTGGGGGGATCACCCAACGCGCAGCGCCCAAGAGATCATGGTGGCCGTGCGCCAGAGCGCGACCCTCTACGACGACCCGAACGATTCCCTGGGCTATGGCATACCCGACTTCGGTGCGGCCAGCGCCTGGTTGCAACTCACCAGCGTGGAACAGGTCGAGGTGACCCGGAGCACCTTGATCCACCCATCCCCCTTCATCGACCGGATGGTGATCCGCGACCCCGGAATGCAACTCGGCGCCGCCTATGCGGCCCTGTTCGATACGGATGGTCGTGCGCTGCTGTTCGTTCGGGCTTACGTGGATGGATCGAACGAGCTGGTGCTTGCCGATCATCGGTTGCAGCTACTCCCGGCCGGTCCGTACGTGTTGGTGGTGGAGCAGGAGGGAAGGCTCATGTGCGAACGTGTGATCAAGGCGCCGTGAATGGCTCTGTCCACGTTGGGACGATCCCGATAACGGAGCTGTTGCTGGCCTACGGTACAGGTCGATTCCCGATGTGCCACGACGATGGCGAACTCTATTGGCATGATCCCGACCCGCGGGCCGTCTTCCCATTGGAGCAACTTGGACCGAACGCGCGAGCCATCCGTGCCTTTCGGCAGGCAGG
>JAGQVR010000010.1:14865-18095 GCA_020437875.1 Flavobacteriales bacterium | reverse complement strand
CAGGCTTCACCACGACGATCGATGAAGCCTTCGAAGCGGTGATCAGGGCCTGTGCCGATCGGCGGGAGACCTGGATCGATGAGCGGCTCATCACCTCTTATGTCGCACTGCACGCATCGGGCTATGCCCATTCCGTGGAGACATGGGCCAAGGGTGAGCTCGTGGGTGGCATCTACGGCGTATCCTTGCGCGGTGCCTTCTTCGGTGAGAGCATGTTCAGTCGGCGGACCAATGCCGGCAAGGCCGCGTTCTTCGCCCTGGTCGCCCATCTCCAGGAACAGGGCCATGTCCTGTTCGACACGCAGTACCTGAATGACTTCACACAACAACTCGGTGCGATCGAGATACCACGTGAACGTTTCCGTGAGCGCCTGGATGCGGCGCTTGATGTGGATGTGCGTTTCCAGTGATGCTGGACGAACGATCGTTACAACGGTCTTCCTCCTGGTCACAGGATCCGTTCTGTCACAGGGCGACTTGAGGCTGGAACTCGTGCTGAACAAGCCGGAGGCGGGCGGTCTCCTGCGTGTGGCGCTTTGCCCGAACAAGGAGGCCTACGATACCGAGCAGGGCTGCCGGACCATGAGCGTTCCAGCCGCTTCGAGAACTGTGGCTTGTTCGTTCGACAAGGTGGAGGAGGGCACCTATGCCGTGAAGGTCTTCCATGACATCAACAGCGATGGGAAGCTGAATACCTCGTGGATCGGGTGGCCGCAGGAGCCGTACGGGTTCAGCAATGATGCACCGGTGAACGCCGGGCCACCCTCGTTCAGGCTTGCGGCGGTCCAGGTGGGTGAGCCGAGGAACCCGGTGCGGATCCGGTTGCGCTGATCAGCGTGCGTTCCGGACGATGGACGAAGCCACGGCCTGACGTTCGCTGAGGTAGCGCTGGTAGGTATCGGAATAGGCGGTGCGGTGCGCGATCACATCGGCACCATTGCCCACCAAGGCGATCATGGCATCGGTGGCCTCACGTAGACCATTGACGCCACCACTGTTGGCTGTGATGATGTCCACCTCGCCGCGCGCGATGACCTGTTCCACCAACCATTCCGTGGCTGCACTACCGATCATGATGCGCAAGCCGCAACGCGCCGCCACGGGCAGGTCGAGCACATCGTCGAATATGAAGGCCACCTCCTCCGTCTTCAGCTTGTGCTGCTCCAGGAAGGCATCGAATGCCTCGGGCTTGTTGGTGAAGCCCATGTACACGCCATGCAACCGCTCACGCTGGGCGAAGCGCTCCGCGAAGGGATTGTGCTGGCCGGTGATCACCGCAGCCTTCGGCAGGTGCCCGTTCCGCAGCCACAGCGCGAAGCGAAGCAGGTTCACGCCCATGCTGCCCACCTCACTGAACGGACTGCCGCCCTCCGCATCCTTGAATCCGTTGTTGAAGACCCCATCCCAGTCGAAGAGCACGGCCTTGATGGCAGCCAGTCGATGCTCCAGTTCCGGCTCGGGTCGTGTGATCCGGAGGCCCTGGCTCAGATAGGGGTGAAGGAGGCTCACGGGTGTATGTTGCGTGTTGGCGTGTTACGTGTTGCGGGTCCGATCACCCAACCCGCAACACGTAACGCATAACTACTCAACACGCAACGTATGCCGGGTTGGACCGCAGCTTATGCCGAGATCGCCTTGATCAGGTCCTGGATGTCCAACATGCCGAGCTGCTTGCCGTTCTCGCTCACGCTCAGCGTATCCACCTTGTGCTCCTTGAATGCCTTCTGGGCCTCATCCAACAGGGCTTCGGGGCTGATGGTGAAGGGCGCGTTGAACTTCAGGGTGCTCAGCTTCTTGGTGAGGAACTTGTTGCCCTCCTTCTCCAAGCCGCGGCGCAGGCCACCATCGGTGAACATGCCGAGGTTATTCCCTTTGCTGTCCACCACCATCACCGCGCCGAAGCCGTGCCTGGTCATCTCCACCAGCGCATCGCTGATCGTGGCGCTGTCCTTCACGATGGGGTTGGTGCGGCTCACGACATCCTTCACCTTCATGGTGATCAGGCGCGTGTCCACATAGAACTGCTTGGTGCCGATGGCGGTGAAATGGTTGTCGGTGAGCTGCTTCATCAGCTTCCAGGGCACGGTGATCGTGTGCACACCAAGGTCCACGGCATTGCGCACATGCTCCACGGTACGCACACTGCTGAACATGATCTTGGTGTCGTAGCCGTAGTAGTTCACGGCGCGCACGCACTGCTCCACGAGGGCGAGGGCATCATGCCCCTGGTCCTGTAGACGGCCCACGAGCGGGCACACATAGCTCGCGCCGGCCTGCATCGCCATGTACGCCTGTTGCAATGTGTACACGAGGTGCACGTTCACCATGATGCCCTCATTGCGCAGCATCTTGCAGGCGCGCAGGCCTTCGAGGCTCACGGGGATCTTGAAGACGGTGGTCTCCTTCTTCAGGCCCATCTTCAGCTGGCGCTTCGCCTCCTTCACCACTTCTTCCGCGGTCTCACCGAGGGCCTCCACCTGCAGGATGGGCACCTTCTTGGCGAGGTCCAGGATCATCTTGTCGATGTTCGTGACACCGCCGCGGTGCATGAACGTCGGTGTGGTGGTGAGGCCGGTGAGGAAGCCGAGCTTGAAGGCTTCGTCGATCTCCTTGATGTCGGCGCTGTCGAGGTAGAGTTCCATGCTTCGTTCTTGGGGCTTGTGTTCTGGTCCGGGGCTATGCACCAGTCGTGTCTACCCACTGGGTCGACTGTACCGATGCTTCGATCAAGCGTTCACGTGTACTTGACGGTGCTTCACTTCCACCGCGTGTAGATCCAGCAGCGGCTTGAGGAATTCCTCCAGGTCGTACACACAAAGCTGGCTGGCGGCGTCGCACAGGGCTTTGCTCGGGTCGGGATGCGTTTCGATGAATACACCGTCAACTCCTGCGGCCACGCCGGCGCGTGCGATGGTGGGCATCACGTCGCGGTTGCCGCCTTTCGGATCGGCGCTGGGGATGCCATACTTGCGGATGCTGTGCGTGATGTCGAAGACCACCGGATAGCCCGTCTTCCGCATGTGGTGGAAGGCGCGCGGATCCACGATCAGGTCGTTGTACCCGAAGGTGTAGCCGCGTTCGGTGAGGATGATCCGGTCATTGCCCACGCTCACGCACTTCTCAGCCGGCTTGATCATGTTGTCCGGTGCGAGGAACTGGGCATGCTTCAGGTTGATGACAGCGCCGGTCTTCGCGGCCTCGGTCACCAAGGTGGTCTGCATCACCAGGTA
>JAGQVR010000010.1:0-14765 GCA_020437875.1 Flavobacteriales bacterium | reverse complement strand
GCCGGTATCTGCAGCACGTCCACCACTTCGGCCGCGGGCTTCGCCTGGCTGGGGTAGTGGATGTCGGTGAGGATCGGGAAGCCGAAGTCCTTCTTGATCCGTTCGAGCACCTTGAGGCCTTCATCGAGCCCGGGACCCTGGTAGAAGTCGACGTTGCTGCGGTTGTCCTTGGTGAAGCTGCTCTTGTAGATCACGGGCACCTTGGTGCGCTCGCTCACCTCCTTCAACTTCTCGGCGGTGCGCAACATCACATCCTCCGTCTCGATCACGCACGGGCCGCTGATCAGGAACAGTTGGTCACTGCCACAGGCGATGTCGCCTACCTGGACGATCTTGGTCATGGGCCGCAAAGGTACCTTACCGTTGGCTTGTCGGTCCTTCCACCGCGAGTTCGAAGAGCAACTCGCCAAGCAGGTAGCCTTCAAGCCAGTCACCGTCCGCCAGTCCTCCCACGCCGGCGGGCGTTCCGGTGAAGATCAGGTCGCCCGGCTCCAGCGTCATGTAGCGCTCCACATGTGCGATGAGCGCATCCACCGGGAAGATCATCTGGCCGCTATGGCCGCTCTGCACCACCTGGCCGTTCTTCTTGAGCATGAACTCGATGGTATGTCCACTGCTGGGGAACGATTCAAGCGCTGTGAACGCATCGGCCACATATGCCGATCCATCGAAGGACTTCGCCTTCTCCCAGGGAAGTCCTTTCGACTTCAGTTCCTGTTGCACGTCCCGCGCCGTGAGGTCCAGGCCGATGGTCACCTTGTCCGCCACGGCACGACCGTTCCGCCGCGCGATGGTATAGACGAGTTCGATCTCGTGGTGGACATCGGTGCTGAAGGCAGGCAGGTTGATGGGGCCATTCCTCGGGATCAATGCGGATGGCGGCTTCAGGAAGACGACGGGTTCATCCGGTACCGCGTTCCCTAGTTCCCTGGCGTGATCGCCATAGTTGCGGCCGATGCAGACGATCTTCATGGGATTCAAGGTTGGATATCCGCCAGCGCGTTCCGCATCACCGCCAAGGTGCTGCCCGGCAGTTCGGCCTTGGTCATCAGCCATTGCAGGTAGCCGGGGTCATGGCGACCGATGTTCTCCAGGGTCCAGCCGCTGTATTTCCCAAAGCCCAGGCAGATGGCACCACGGTCATCGAAGCGGAGCTTGCCAGCGGCATCCGGGCTGCGCTGCCGGTCGCCACTGATCTCGCCGAGGGAACCGACGTCGCTCTTCAGTTGGTCGGGGTAGCGGTCCAACTGGGCCAGGAGCACATCGGCGGTGGCCTCCACATCGGCCAGGGCGTCATGGGCGCCTTCATGTTCCCGTCCGCAGTAGAAGCGCAACGCGGCGCTCAGGTCGCGTGGTTCCATCTTGTGGAAGATCCGTTGCACGTCCACGATGCGCTGGTCGGCGCAGTTCCAATCGATGCCCACGCGATGCAGTTCCTCGGTGAGGAAGGGGATGTCGAATCGGATCACGTTGAAGCCGGCCAGATCGCAGCCAGCGAGCTCATCCAGTACTTCACGGGCAATGGCTTCCAGCGGCGGTGCCATGGCCACGTCGATGTCGCTGATCCCATGGATGGCCGTTGACTCGGGGGGGATGGGGATCCCCGGGTTCACCAGGGTCTGGTAGCGTTCGCGCTCCCCGTTGGGCTGGACCCGTACGATGCCGATCTGCACGATCCGGTCCTTGCCGATGCGGGTGCCAGTGGTCTCGAGGTCGAAGAAGGCGAGGGGGCGTTGCAGGTCGAGTGCCATCCCGACAAAGGTGAATGAAAGAGCCCCGGAACGGTGTCTGGGGCTCCCATGAGTTCTGAACGATCCGGCGGATCAGCGCACCTTCAGCTTGGCGTACTGGAACTTGCCGTACTTGTCCGTGTTCTTGTAATCGCCTTGATAGCGCGGACCCTGCACCAGGTTGTTGACAGCTTCCAAGTAGAGCTTGGTCTCATCCTTGCCACGCGCCCTCACGGCCTCGAGCAGGCGGGCACGGGCATCCTCCATCCGCTGGCGGCTCAGGTTCTCGTTGGTGCCGAAGGTCTTGGTGGGCACCTTGGAGGCGCTGGCCTCGATCACCACATTGGCCTTGCCGTTCTTCTCGATCAAGCCCACGACCACATCGATGAACTCCTTCCAGCGCTGATCGTTCTGGTCGATGTCCTTCGCATTGTACACATAGAACTTCGCGTATTCATCCGCGTAGCTCGCATCCGGTGTGGCGTGCTTCGTTCCCTTTTCCTTGATCTCCTTGTCGGTCATCGGCTTCTCCGTACCGGCAGCCGGCTTCACGACCTCGCCTTTCTCCTTCTTACCAGGAGGCGCACCCTTCGGCAGATCCACGATGCTGGCCGGACCGGCCAGTGATACCGGGCTCAGGTAGATCTCCTTGTTGATCTCCTGGTAGCTGCTCTCACACTCCACGAAGATGTCCTCGGTATGAACCGTCTTGTCGTTCACGCGGTAATCCAGGTTGTACTCCTTGCATGGCGGCAGGATCGCCACGTAGACACCGTCCCGTTGACGGGGTTTGTAGCTCTTCACCTCACCGGTCGATTTGTCCGTCACGTAGAGGATGGTGGAAGGCGGGAGTTCCTCACCCGGTGAGGGAATGATGTAACCCTTCAGGACGGTGAGTCCTTCGGCCTCCATCTCGGTCGGCAGGTCCACGAAGTAGATGTCCTTCTCGCCATAGCCGCTGTTCTTGTCCGAGCTGAAGTAGCCGCGACGGCCATCGGCGGTGGTCACGAAGAAGACGTCATCGTCCGTGGTGTTGAGCGGGGATCCGAGGTTCTTCGGTGCCGTCCAGGTGCCGTCGTCGTTCATCTCCGTGTAGAAGATATCGAAGCCGCCCATGGAGTTGTGGCCTTTGGAACTGAAGTAGAGCGTGCGTCCGTTCGGATGGATGAAGGGGCCATCCTCATCGTACCTGGTGTTGATCACCGGGCTGAGGCTCTGTGCCTTGCTCCACTCCCCGTTCGGCAGGCGTACGACACGGTAGATGTCCCGCCCACCGAGGCCATCCTTGCGGTCGCTGACGAAATAGAAGGTGTTCCCATCCGCCGTAAGGGCACCATGCGTCTCCCATGCCTTGGTGTTGATGTCGCTACCCATGAGCACCGGGTCGCTCCAGATCTCACCCACGAGCTTGCTCTCGTAGATGTTCCCGTCACCACCGTCATCGCGGTATACGAAGAGCGTCTGTCCATCCGCCGCCACGTTGATGGTGGCCAGGTGGCCTAC
Source organism: Flavobacteriales bacterium (assembly GCA_020437875.1). GTDB lineage: Bacteria > Bacteroidota > Bacteroidia > Flavobacteriales_F > PHOS-HE28 > PHOS-HE28. Next base: position 11,532 of record JAGQVR010000010.1, on the reverse strand, counting down.
GGCAGGGTTGATGTTCAGGACTTCGGGCTTCTGCCAGTTGCCCTCGCGGTCCTTGTAGCTCACGTACACGTTCTCGTAGGGCTGCCCGGCGATCGGGTCGATGATGGCGCTGTTCGCACTATCCGGTCTTACGCGGCGGCTCGTATAGAAGAGGGCGTTGCCATCAACGCTCAGCACCGGGCTGAAGTCCGGCCCGGCCCAGTTGATCACCTGTCCAACGTTGGAGATCTGGTAATCCATGGGCGAGGCCTGGAGCACCCGGGCATTGGCGGTCTGTTCCTTACCGCGCACGGCGAGATCGCGAAGCTCGTGCTTCGGGTCGCTCTCATCCAGGAACTTCTGGTAGGCCACATCGGCCTTGTCGAACTGGTCGTTCAAGTGGTAGGCACGTCCGAGGTAGTAGTCCACCTCCGCAGGAGCGTTCCGTTCACGTGGGTCGAATGGGTCGTAGCCGGCGGTGTTGAAGGAACCGAAGTTGCTCTTGCGAAGTGCTGCGGCCCGCTCCAGGTAGGGCAGGGCCTTGGCCTTCTGGTTGTACGAGTTGAAGTAGGATACCCCGAGCTTGTAGTTCAGGTTCGCGTTCTCCCCATCGGTGGCGAGCAACTGGCTCCAGATATCAGCGGCCTGGTTGAAGAACTTCTCCTCCATCAATTTGGAGGCCTCCTCGAATTTCCAGTTGAAGGAGGTGTTATCGCCTTGGGCCAGCATGGGAGCTGCCAGGCCAAGGAATAAGGTCGTAAGGATCGCGTGACCGTACTTCATTGCAGAGCGCATTCGTTCTGGGCGGGTAGAGCCGCTAAATGTAGGATTTTCCGGAACCTGAGGGCCATCATCAGAAGGCCTGGTCGATCGACCAATTCTCGAGGATATCCGCCACGCGCCGCACGAAGCGTCCGCCCAGCGCGCCGTCCACCACGCGGTGGTCGTAACTGTGGCTCAGGAACATCATGTGCCGCACGGCGATCATATCACCCTCGGGCGTCTCGATCACCGCCGGCTTCTTGCGGATGGCACCGGTGGCCATGATCGCCACCTGTGGCTGGTTGATCACCGGTGTGCCCAGCACGTTCCCGAAGGTGCCCACGTTGGTCACGGTGTAGGTGCCCCCCTGGATCTCATCGGGTTGCAACTTGCCGGCACGCGCACGGGCCGCCAGATCGTTGACCTTCTTCGTCAAACCCACCAGGTTCAGCTGATCCGCCTGTTTGATCACCGGCACGATCAGGTTGCCGCTCGGTAGAGCGGCGGCCATGCCGATGTTGATGTCCTTCTTCTTGATGATGGTGTATCCGTCCACCTGCACGTTCACCATCGGCATCTCCTTGATGGCCTGCACGATGGCCATGATGAAGATGGGGGTCACCGTGATCTTTTCACCCTCGCGTTGTTCGAAGGCCTTCTTCACCTTCTCGCGCCAGCGGACCAGGTTGGTCACATCGGCCTCCACGAAGCTGGTGACGTGCGGACTGGTGCGCTTGCTCATGACCATGTGGTCCGAGATCAGTTTGCGCATGCGGTCCATCTCTATCAGCTCGTCGCCTTCGCCGGGCAGCACCTTCGGAGCTTGTGGCTCGGCCTTGGCGGCGGGGGAGGCAACGGGAGCAGGGGTCGACGTTGCCACAGGTGTGGCAGCAGGAGCTGCTCCTCCGGCACCCTGGGTTCCCCGGTTCGGCAGGTAGTCCAGGAGATCCTTCTTGGTCACGCGACCGCCCTGCCCGGACCCGGCGATGGATTCCAGTTCGGCCAGGCTGACCCCCTCGTTCTCAGCGATGTTACGCACCAAGGGGGAATAGAACTTGCCGCTCGGGCCGGTGCGCGCCACCGGTCCGCCGGAAGTCGCGACAGAGGCGGATGTCCGGACCGGTGCCGTAACGGCCGCTGGAGCTGCGGCCGGGGTCGCCTTCGGGGCTCCGTTGGTAGCGGCGGCCGGAGCGCTGGAACCACCTCCTGCGCCGGAGCCGATCTGGGCGATCGGTTGCCCGACCTTCACCACATCGCCGTCGTTCACCAGCCGCTTCAGGAGGATGCCCGCCTCCGGGGCCGGCACCTCGCTGTCCACCTTGTCCGTGGCGATCTCCACGATGGGTTCATCGGCCTCCACCCGATCACCTTCGTTCTTCAGCCATTTGATGATGGTGGCCTCCGCCACGCTCTCGCCCATCTTGGGCAGCAGGATATCGATCTGGGACATGGGTAAGGTCTTCGCCCAAGGGCGGCTGCCAAAGGTAGCCACACACCTTTACGGCTGTACCCGAGGGGAGCTGCCCAGTCGTGACAGCCCGCTCCAAACGGCACGCAGGTCCGTCCAGACCTTGTAATCCTTGGCGTAGGTGACGTTGGTCCGATGCAGGGTCAATGCATCCTGGGGGCCCTCACCGCCGGTCGGGTCCAGGATCCCGGTGAGGATGGAAGGCAGTTTCAACGGGCTCTCCATCCCGGGACCATAGCCAACCCAGCTCTTGCGGCGTCTGATGACCGACCACCAGTTCCGAAGGAATCCGGCGCGGTCCTTCACCACCAGCAGGACCACCGGCATGGCGATGGCGAAGGTGAGTACCAGGCCGAGGTCCAACAGGCGTTTGCGCCGCCTGCCTGCCGAGCTGTTCACCGCGAAACGCCCCATGATGAAGAGGTCGTTCAAGCTCTCGATGCTGTTGGGGCCGATGATGAATTCCCGACCCGGCTGGGCGATCTTGAAGATGACCTTGGTGGGCCGCAGGGCTTCGATGAGTTCGATGATCCTGGCCCAGCGGAGGTCATGGGCGCAGAAGACCACCTCGTCGATGTCGTGCTTCCGGATGCGTTTCCGGATACCGACCGCTGCATCAGGCGCATCGCTTTCCTCCAAACTCATCTGCCGCTGGCGGCCTAGTCCGAAGTGTGTCTGCCAGAGCAGGGCCAATGCATGCCGGGTCTCCTCCGGACCACCGATAGCAAGGACGCGCTTGAGGTCGAGGTTGCGCAGGCTGTATCCCTTGAAGCGCAGGAGGTGCATCACGATCCGCGCGGTCAATGGGGCCAGGGAGAGGAAGAGGACGGCACCGAGGTCCACCTGCCAGGCACCCGGCATGCCGGCCAGCGCCCGCCGCAGGGTGAAGAAGAGCAGCCATAGCACCAGGCCCTTGGCGACGTTCACGAGCCTTACAGGTCGGTCGTAGGCTCCGGTGAGCGCCATCAGCACCACCATGGTGGCCACCACGATACCCAGCCCTAGTGGACCTCGGGCCCCCACACCGTTGCCGATCCATTTGGAAAAGGTCCAGGCCAGGCCGAACATCAAGGTGAGGTCGAGCATGGGCAGCAGGGCCCGCTTCAGGAAACGCATGATGATGGCGCCAGCCGCGCTCAGGTAGATGCTCCCGTTGATGAGCAGGCTGAAGATGTCCGTCCTGCGCCGGGTGAAGTGCTTCTGGGCGAAGATGGCCATGGCGTTGTAGAACACGAACACGTAGTTCACGCTGCTCTTCTTCGTGCTCTCCCCCTTGTAGTGGATGATGCGCGCTTCCGGGTAGTACCAGTTCTCGTAGCCCCCGAGCGTGATGCGGTAGCTCAGGTCGATGTCCTCGCCGTACATGAAGAAGCTCTCGTCCAGCAGGCCCACCTTGTCGAGCGTCTCCTTCCGCAGGAACATGCAGGCGCCCGAGAGGATCTCGATGGGTGCGGTCCCATCCTCCGGCAGGTGGCCGAGGTGGTAGCGGCCGAAAGTCTCGCTGTGCGGGAAGAGCCGCGTGAGGCCGATGATCTTGTAGAAGGCGACAGCCGGGGTGGGGAGGCCGCGCTTGCTCTCGGGCAGGAAGGTGCCGGTGCCATCGATCATCTTCACGCCAAGACCGCCGGCCTTCGGATGCGCGTCCATGAAGGCGATCACCTTGCGGAAGACGTCCTCACCGACCACCGTGTCCGGGTTGAGCAGCAGCACGTACTCCGCCTTGCTCAGACGGATCGCCTGGTTGTTCGCCCGGCTGAAGCCCACGTTCTCCGTGTTGGCGATGAGGACCACGTCCGGGAACTTCTCACGCACCATCTCCACGCTCCCGTCGGTGCTGAGGTTGTCCACCACATACACCTCGCCATCGATGCCCTTCATGGCCTCGAACACGGTGCGCAGGCACTGTTCCAGGTAGGCCCGGACGTTGTAGTTGACGATGATGACGCTGAGTTTCATGTGCTCTTGGGCACATCCCGTGGGCGGGATGTCATCCGCGTTTCGTCCCTTGCTCGTATGGTTTCCGGTCGGCGATGCTGCGACCCAGGGTGAGTTCGTCGGTGGTGCTGAGCTCACCACCCACGCTGATGCCCCGCGCCAGCATGGTCACGGTCACGCCGCGTTCGTTCAGCTTGCGGTTCAGGTAGAAGCCCGTGGTATCGCCTTCCAGGGTGGTGCCCAGGGCCAGGATCACTTCGCGCACTGTACCGTCCTGGACGCGTTCCATCAGTTGCCGCGTGTTGAGGTCCTCCGGGCCGATGCCATCCATGGGGCTGATCACGCCACCCAGAACGTGGTAGCGCCCCTTGTATTGCCGGGTGTTCTCGATGGCGATGACATCGCGGATGTCCTCCACCACGCAGATCGTGGCCGCGTCGCGGTTCGGGTCGCGGCAGATGGCGCAGCGCGGCTCGTCGCTGATGTTGCAGCAGACCTCGCAGAAGCGCACCTCCTCCCGCATGCGGCGGATGGCCTCGCTGAAGCGGGTCACCTCCTGCGGCTCGCGGCGCAAGAGATCGAGCGCCAGGCGCATGGCCGTGCGACGACCGATGCCGGGCAGGGTGGCCAGTTGGTCCACGGCCGCTTCAAGCAGGGCGGAGGAGAGGGACATGGGGCGCAAAGGAAAGGCAGAGGCTGTTAGTTGTCGGAGACCCGCAACTGACAACCGCCAACGGAGAACTCCACGGCCCTGATCTCAAAGCGACGATCATGTCCCCTTCCTTCGCGCCATGAGCCCAACGCTCCTACTCTCCATCGTCTTCGGCTACTTCCTGCTGCTGCTGGGTATCGCGTGGTGGACGAGCCGTGGGGCAGGGGAGCACGCCTTCTACAGCGGCGAGCGCAAGAGCCTCTGGTGGGTGGTGGCCTTCGGCATGATCGGGACCAGTCTCAGCGGCGTCACCTTCATCAGTGTGCCGGGTCAGGTGGCGGGCAACGCTTGGACCTACTTCCAGCTCGTCCTCGGCTTCGCCATCGGTTATTGGATCGTGGCCGGTGTGCTGCTGCCGCTCTACTACCGGTTGGGGCTTACGAGCATCTACGGCTACCTGCGCGAGCGATTCGGCATGACGAGCTACCGGACCGGAGCCTCCTTCTTCATTCTGTCACGGCTCGCCGGTGCCACCATCCGGATCTTCGTGGTACTCAATGTGATCCAGCTCTTCGTGCTCGATGCCATGGGCGTGCCCTTCGAGCTGACCGCCTTCATCGTGATGCTCATGATCGTGGGCTACACCTTGAAGGGCGGCGTGAAGACCATCGTATGGACGGACACCCTGCAGACGCTCTTCATGCTCGGTGCGCTGATAGGGACCATCCTCTACGTCGTGAACAGCGAAGTGATGACGGACTGGCGATCGATGCTCGCCGATAGCGGCATGGCCCGTGTGCTCGACCTCAACTGGCGCAGTGATACCTTCCTGCTCAAGCAGATCCTCGCCGGCATGTTCATCACCATCGCCATGACCGGGCTGGACCAGGAGATGATGCAGAAGAACCTGAGCGTGGCCACGGTGGAGGGTAGCAAGAAGAACATGAGGGTCTTCAGCGTGATCCTGCTCGGCGCGAACCTGTTGTTCCTGCTGCTCGGCGCGCTGCTCTATCTCTACGCGGGTAAGGTGGGCATCGCGCTTCCCGAACGTCCGGATGATGTCTTCCCGACACTTGCCCTGCAGTACTTCCCGGTCTGGCTGGGGCTCTTCTTCATCATCGGCCTCATCAGCGCGCTCTTCCCCAGTGCCGATGGCGCCTTGACCGCGCTGACGGCCAGCACGTGCATCGACCTCATCGGGATCCGCGACCGCGGTTGGGACGAAGCGAAGCAGAAGCGGGTGCGGCAGCGGGTGCATCTCGGCATGGCCGCGCTCTTCATGGGCTTCATCCTCTACTTCCATTGGCTGGCCACACCGAGTGTGATCAAGACGCTCTTCGACATCGCCGGCTTCACGTATGGACCCTTGCTCGGCTTGTTCGCCTTTGGCCTCTTCTTCAAAGGGAAGCCACAGGAGCGGTGGGTGCCGGTGGTGTGCATCGCCGCCCCGATCATCACCTACTTCCTGCGCGCCAACTCGGAGTCCCTGCTCTTCGGCTACAAGATGGGCTTCGAGGTACTGCTCGTCGTGGCGGGGTTGACCATGGTGGGGTTACACCTGATCGGGCAGCGCACCACTTCGCCGGACCGCGACTAAGCCGCCACGGTCTCCTTCTTCTTCTCCAACCCGAACACCTTCGTGAGCCACTTGCGGCCCTTGGTGTTCGCCGGTGCCTCGAAACGCAGGTGCACCTGGTTGGCCACGAACTGGATGGCCACGAACACCGCGACGAACCAGGGGATGTAGAGCCAGACCGGCAGCGCGAAGTCGAGCTTCAACAAGATCTGGCGGCTGTAGCGCAGGATGAACTCGTGCACCATGTAGAAGGTGAAGCTCGCCTCGCCGAGGAAGACCATGCGATCGCTGGCCAGGAACCAGCTCTTCGAGTCGCGGCGGTAGGCGGTGCCCAGCACCACCATCACGCTGCCGGGCAGCATCCACAGGTTGTTGCCGCCCTGCTGGTCGTAGTGGTATTGCCAGGCCATCATGCCACAGAACCAGAGGATGCCCATGGGCAGCATCGCGCGTTTCCACCGGTCATCGTAGGTCTTCGCACGTTGAAAGAGGAGGAAGGCCAGGATGCCGAGCACGTAGTCCGTCACGCGAAAGGGTGCGCGCTCCACCTTCAGGATGGCGTCGGGATCGTTGTGCGTGGTGAAGAAGCCGATCGTGAGTCCGGCGAGCACCAGGAAGAGGATCGCGAGGAAGAGCGCCTTGCGCCGACCCGCCTTCAACATGCCGGCGAAGAGCAGCGGCGTGATCACATAGAAGAACATCTCCACGCTCAAGGTCCAGGATACCTTGTTCGGACCCTGGCCGAAGAAACCGATCGGACTCCATTCCTGCACCAGGATGAGGTGGTAGGGCAGGTTCGCCGGATCGACCGGGGCGGTGGTGCTGTTCAGGCCGAGCGGCAGGCAGATCACCAGGGTGAGCAGGTGCAGCGGGAAGATGCGCGTCACCCGGGCGATGAGGAAGCGTCCTGCGTTGGCGCGTGTGGGCTTCCACGTGTCCTCACCATAGTACACGTAGGTCATGATGAAACCGCTGAGCACGAAGAAGACCGACACACCGACGCGCCCCTGCAGCTCGGCATGCGGATGTCCCAGCCATTCCAGGCCGGGCAGCATGCTGGCGTGCAACGAGAACACCACGAAGGCCGCATAGAACCGCAGGGCGGTGAGCGGACGGATCAGTTCCTTGTTCATCGGGCCCGGACAAAGGTCCGGTGAAGCGCGTTGTACGTTCTGGAGCCGTTCATGGTTCCTTTCACAAGGCGCTGGGGAGATCGCTCAATCCTGCCGCTGCCAGTTACGCTCGATCACCTCCAACAGCTCGTCGTGCACCGCCCGGTTGCTGGCCACGATCTCCTCGTCGAAGAGCGGGTCCTTGCTGGGTGCGAAACCACTGACCCGTCCACCCGCCTCGCGCACCAAGAGCACGCCGGCCGCCACGTCCCAGCTGTTCAATCCGTACTCGTAGAAGGCCTCGAAGCGTCCACAGGCCACATAGGCCAGGTCGGCGGCGGCGCTACCCAACCGGCGGATCCCGCGGGTGCGGTGCATCAACTCGCGGAGCAGGTCCATGTACTCGGTCTCGTAGCCGAAGTCGTCGTAGGGGAATCCCGTGGCCAGCAGGCTCTCCACCAATTCCTTGCGCGGCGATACCTGGATGCGCTTGCCGTTGAGGTAGGCACCTCCTCCTTTCCACGCGGTGAAGCGCTCATCCCGCGTCACCTCGTGCACCACACCCAGCACGGGTTCGGTGCCGTCCACCAGGGCGATGCTGATGCAATAGCAGGGGATGCCGTGCACGAAGTTGGTGGTGCCGTCCAACGGGTCGATGATCCAGTTGAGGCCCTCACCGCGTTCGCCGCTTCCTTCCTCGGCGATGAATCCGGCCTGGGGCAGGATCTTCTCCAAGGCTTCCACCAGGCGATCCTCCGCGGTGTGGTCCACGTGGGTCACGAGGTTGTTGGCGCTCTTCTCGGTGATGCCGGCGGCGGTGAGCTTGCCCGCTTCGCTGCGGATGAAGCCGGCGACCTCCACGCAGATGGCTTCGACCTGTTCGGTGAGTTTCTTGAGTTCCATGGAGCAGTTGTCAGTTGTCCGGCGTGGCGTCGGTCGCTGGTGAATGGTCCTTCCGCCGCAGCCGGATGATGCCCGCGATACCCACGATCACAAGGCCGAGCGAGATCACCTCCGCCTGGGTCCAGCTTCCGGCGAAGGCTACGTTCACCCGGATCTTCTCGATGAAGAAGCGCTCGATCCCGTTGAGCAGGAGGAAGGTGAAGAAGATGATGCCCGGCGTCGTGATCCGCTTCCGCAAGGCCCACAGCAGGAAGAAGAACCCGATGCACACGATGGATTCGTAGATCGGCGTGGGGAATACCGGCTCGGGAAGCACGGTGCAATAGCTTTCGAAGCAGGGCGTGCCGGTGTAGGGGATGCCCACGCCGTTCACGTTGTTGGGGTAGGTGTAGCTCCAGAGCCAGTCCGGTATCCAGCCCGGTGCTGGCGCATTGTTCACGATGCCCCAATCGCCATCGCCGCTCACCTGGCAGCCGATGCGGCCCACACCGTAGGCGAGCATCACACCCGGGGCGGCGCTGTCAGCCCCTTCCCAAGCCGGGATGCCGTTGTTCCGGAAGTAACGGATCACCATGAAGCCGGCGACGATGAGGCCACCGTACATCGTGAGGCCACTGAACACCCCGTCACCACCCGGGTCCTTGATGAAGGAGAGGAATTCGTCGGGGTTCTCGAGCCAGTGGAAGGCCTTCGCGCCGATCAGGCCCCAGAGCGCGGCCACCATGGTGATGTTGCCGGCGTGGTCGTGCGGCAGCATGCGCAGTTCCTCCGTCCTCGGTTCGGCGAGCCGGGTCTTCTGCTTCTCACGCCACTTCATCCAGGCCATGAGCCCGCCCACCAACACGCCACCGATGAAGTTGCCTTTGCTGCTCAACAGGAAGCCCTGGGGATCCGCGGTGGACTCGGCGAAGTGGAGGACGAGGTGGAGTCCTTTCCAGCCGAGCAGGAAGCCGAGCAGGCCGCTCCAGATCAGTTCGCCAGGGGTCGCCGGCAGGCCGATGGTGACCTTGCGTGTCACCGGCTGCAAAAGGCCGAGGCCTTCCTTCCGCCGAAGCTCCAGGCCCAGCGTCCAGCTCGCGAAGACGAAGGCCAGCGCCACGAAGAAGCCGAAGCTGTTCAGGAAGCGGAGGAATGGCAGGTCCAGGCCGGTAAGGTCCAGGAGCGCGTGGTAGATCGTTGGATACATCAGTTGGCGGTGGCCAGTTGACGGTCGGTCGTTGTCACGTTGGGCGAGTTCGGGTGTCCGCCGAGGATGTGGCCATCGCCGTCGATGTTCTTCAGTTCGATGGGTACGATGCGGTTGACGAACGCTGGGTCGTACGGCAGTGTCACGCGGAGGTAGTTGTCGGTGAAGCCGAGCATGCGCCCTTCGCACTCCTCCGCCTCGAACAACACATGGCGCGAGGTGCCGAGGTGTTGCTGGTAGAAGGATCGCTGGTGCTTGTTGCTGAGGATGCGTAGCTGTTTGGTGCGGTCACGGCGTACTTCCATCGGTACGCTATCGTCCATACGCACGGCCGTCGTATTCGCGCGTTCGCTGAACGTGAAGACGTGCAGGTAGTCCACCGCGATGGAACGCAGGAAGGCATGCGTCTTCAGGAATTCCTCCTCTGTCTCACCCGGCGTTCCGGTGATCACGTCCACCCCGATGCAGGCATGCGGCATCCGTTCCTTGATGCGATGAACCCTATCGGCGTAGAGGGCGGTGTCGTAGCGTCGGCGCATGCGTTCCAGGATCACGTCGCTACCACTTTGCAAGGGCATGTGGAAGTGCGGAGCGAAACGCTGGCTCCGGGCCACGAAGTCGATCACACCGTCGTGGCAGAGGTTGGGTTCGATGCTGCTGATCCGGAATCGTTCGATGCCCTCCACCCGGTCCAGCGCTTCGATCAATTGAAGGAAAGTCTGATCATGTTGACGCCCGAAGTCGCCGGTGTTCACTCCCGTCAGGACGATCTCCTTCACACCTGACGCGGCGATGGCTTCCACCTGCTTCAGCGTATCAGCGATGGTGGCGCTGCGGCTACGGCCGCGTGCCAGGGGGATGGTGCAGAAGGAACAGAAATAGTCGCACCCGTCCTGTACCTTCAGAAAGGTGCGTGTGCGGTCATTGACGTTGTACGCCGGGACGAAGTGCTTGAGGTCCTTGATGGGTGAGGTGACCGCTTCGCCTATCGGCGCGTGGTGACCGGTCTCGGCCAAGGCCAGCTTCCGGTCCACATGCGCGGCCAGGTCGAACTTCTCATTCGCTCCGAGGACGAGGGCCACGCCGGGTATGCTTGCGATCTCCTCCGGCTTCAGCTGGGCGTAGCACCCCACCACCGCGATGAAGGCATCGGGGTTGATGGACAGGAAACGACGCACATGCCGCCGGCATTCCTTGTCCGCGTTCTCCGTCACGCTGCAGGTGTTCAACACGAACACGTCCGGCCGTTCCTCCTGCCGCACCTTCGCATAGCCGGCTTCTTCCAGCGAACGCGCCAGGGTGCTGGTCTCACTGAAGTTGAGCTTGCAGCCCAGGGTGTGGAAGGCAACGGTGCGGGGGGCGCTCATCGGAGGGCGGCAAAGGTACCGAACCGGCGATAGGTGGTGCGCTCGCCGCCCGAGGAGCCTCGGCGGTCGGGCTGGAGCGGTTGTTCGTCGTGATCCGGTCGTTGGTCAAGCAACCCCTTTCCGATCGAACGTCATACACTTGTCCGACCAGGAACGACCATGGAACGCAGCCGCTCTGAAGACCGCTCCAGTTTGATCCGTGTAAGCATGGTGTTGTTCGCCGTGCTTGCCGTGGCCTCCTTCGCACTGGCCCACCTGACCCGGTAGGCCCCTCGCTGCCTACATTCGGCGCCATGCGCAACCTGCTGGTTTCGATCGCCCTGGCCTCCCTTTCGGCCCATGGGCAGGGTTCCGGGAAGTCTCTGCTCTGGCGGATCACTTCTCCCAGCATCGATCGTGCCAGCTACCTGTACGGCACCGTGCATAGCAAGGATGACCGGGCCTTCCAGTTCGGGGATTCGGTGCTTCCTGCCTTGGACCGCTGTGCCGTCGTGGCCGGTGAGCTCGACCTTTCCACCGCAGGCATGGAACTGGGCATGGCCCTGCTCACCACCATGCGCATGGACGATGGCAGGAAGCTCGAAGACCTCTA
>JAGQVR010000108.1 GCA_020437875.1 Flavobacteriales bacterium | reverse complement strand
CACCATCGCCGTCCAGGTCGCAGGTGGCCACGTGTACTGCACAGCCCAACTGGACCGCTTGCCTGGCTTGGTCCAGTACGTTCACCTTCGTGTTGGCCGCAATGCCCGCCAGCGCATCCTGGACTGCCGGTGAAGCCTCTGCGAACGGCACCCAAGTGAATCGATCAGGTACCCGGATGCTCGTGTTCGGACGCCCCAGGTAGGCATCCGTCTCTGCCGCATAGCGCTGGGCAGCGGTCAGGGGCTTGGGCACGTACTTGAACGCCAGGGCCCAGCACACCACCGCCAGGCCAAGGGGAACTCCCTGCAATGCTGCGATCCAACACCATGATCAAGGTCGCACGGGAGGACGGCGCGGGTCGGTGGCATCACGTTAGGGCGCCTAACTCCCGCGCGAATGAGGCGTTCATCCGGAGGGCTTTTATCATGGGGCGTCGTGCGAGGAACCCTTTGTGCCGATCCATTTCGCAGATCGGCGCACAGGCCTTGGAGGCATGGCATGCACCTAGTTCACCACCACATACTTCGTTCCGTCGTAACTCATACGCACGCGTTTCTCCACCGCGGTCCGGGTATTCGCTTGCATGTCCACGCGATGCCCTTTTGTGTGCAACTCCACATCGAAATGGCTTTTCTCTGAAGGAAGGAAGCTGAAGGTGGTCTTCAACTCGTGACGCAGCAACTTGCCTCCGGCCATGTGATCGAAGCTTGAGTAGGTATCCACGCTGAGCACCTTGTTCAGGTCGGTCAGGTCATAGATGTCCGCGCGCCCACTCCCCTGTCCGGCAGCCCTGTACGTCATGCTCAGTTCCATGGCCTGTCGGTCCTTGCCCAGCGTGAGGATGCGGAGGTCGCCCGCCTTTCCGTTCTGTCCATGCCTGGCGAAGGCCGGCGCCCATGCCGTAAGCCGCCACGGTCTATTCTTGGCCCCCTTGAAGACGGCCACGCTCAGCATGGGTGCGCAGGCATGGCAGGTGGGTCGCCTGCCATCCGCACCAGGAGCAAAACTCTCGAATACCAGGGCTTTCAGATCCGGGCCGACCAAGGTGGTGAGCAGGCCCGTGGTAGTACTTCCGTGCGCATCCAATGGCAGGCCCATCTCCGGGTCGGGTATCCATGAATAGACTGGACCATTCGCCACGAACGTGGCCTGCGGAAAAAGCGCCTCAAGGACCAGCTTATCGTTCAACTCGGTCAGTTCCACGTCAGGCAGAGCGACAGTGGATACGGCTGCTCCAGGGTCGATACCCGTTGAGTTCGATCCGGGCGACCCCTGGTTCCCACAGGAAAGCCCCAGCAGGAGCGCAGCGATCCCGGCTGCGCTCCGTGCTTTGGATGGCTCCATGACCAACATGATCAAGGCACCTTGATGAAGGACGTGCCATCCACCAACAGGGTATCCGCGTTCCATACCGCGGCCGAGGTCATGCCGTTACCATGACGGAGCAACACCTTGTCGCCCTGGTCCTCATAGGTTCCGGTGCTCTTCACGCCCATGGAGGTCAGGATAAAGGATCGGTCGGACGCCAAGTCCAGGGTCACCTTGCCGTCCATGCTCGGTCTACCCTTGAACACGGCCGTATACGAGCCTTCGATGCTGCCGCCACAGGCTGTCAGTAAGAGCGGTATCGCGAATAAGAGGAGCTGCTTTTGCATGGCGTTCAGTGTTGCACGGTGAACAAGGAGCGGCTGGCCCGGCCATCGGAAAGACATTGCACGATATAAGTGCCATTGGCCAGCGCACCCACTTCCAAGCGCAAGCGTTCCCCGGCCCCGAAGCGTTGCACACCGCCGACCTGTTGGCCGGTATAGGTGTAGAACGTGACGTCCGTGGTGGCCTTTCCCTTCCGTTCGATGTATAGGAGGTCGGATGTAGGGTTTGGAAATAAGCGCAGTGCTTCCTTCTCAAACTCATGAACGGAAACACTGGTACATCCGAACGTGCGGGCATGTGAAGCCATGGTCCAATTGAGCGGTACGTCGGTCCACACCGGAGTTCGTGGATACAGATCCAATCCGATGGTCGAGGTCTGGGGGTCCAGACCTTCCACCACCACTACCTCCTGGGAGGGAAAGCAGCCTTGAAGGGCATGAATGCCTTGGGCTTTCGTAGCACTGAACGTGGTCAGGTATTCCTCCACCATTGCGAAACCGAACGTTCCATTCGCCAAGGCGCTCACATTCAACGGTGCGAAATGTCCATCCAGTCGGTGTACCATGGCCTGGTTGAACGCGGTGTCACAAACGAAGAGGATGCTCGGAATGGTATCACTGATGAAGTGATGTTCTGCAAGCAGCAGCATCCCTTGGTCCGTAACCTCCAGGTCCAACAGACAGATATCGTCCAGAAGGACCTCAAAGCCGACTTCTTCATGAGGGAACTCGTGGACTGAAGCGATGGTCCCTGAATCATCCAGGACGCCGATGCCCATTCTGAGCGGTGGTAGGAAGGCATTGCGGAACGCGAACAACAAGTGGTCGCTACGTCTTTCAATATCATCAACGATGCCATCCACGGTGATCGCCCACACCAGGTCACCGGTCGGCCCAATGCGGAAGATCTCGAAACCGCTGGCTACGAACAGATCACCATCCTTCTCGCACATCACCCCATTGGATGTGGACTCGCTGTCGAAGAACCGGGCCCACTGCAGATCACCAGTGGCGTCAAAGCGATGAAGCATGCGTCCCGCGCCCAACAGGGTGTCGAACACAAGACGTTCGAAGGTGGCAAAGCCACCATCCGGCATCACTACGACCTGTTCGGTCGCAGGAGGGCTTATATCGTTCAACTGGCGTGTGTTTCGGATGGTGTTCCCGTTCGCGTCCATCAAGGTCAATTGGGAGACCTGCGCGTTCTCGTAAGCAAGGCCGACGAAGCTTCCATCGGGTCTTTCTGCAAAGTCCACAAAAACCCCGTTCGGCCCGGTCTGCTGCCAAAGGACCTGCCCATCCGCATCGGTGCGCATCACATTCTCCTCTCCGAAGATCAGCATGCCACCATCGTTCAGGAGCAACAGGTCCACATCATCGGCCAAACCCGTTAGCGTGCCCGAATAGTTCCAGGTCTGGCTCTGCCCGATCATTTGGCCAGGGACAATGATGAGACCGATCAGGGATAGTATCAGGCGATCGGTGCTCACGTATTTCATGAATGTCGGCATACTCGTTGGTGCGTTAGTTACTGTTTGATCAAGGTGACCCTGTGGATCACGTCCTGGTCCTTCCAGAAAAAGGCCGTGTATGTCCCTCGTGCATAGGATGAGAGGTCGATGTGGCTCTGGCCTTGGAGGCGGCGGTCGTGGATCAGCTTGCCTTGCGGGTCGTAGAGGATCACTCGCGTGGGGACATCGTCCGGCAGGCTCAGGTCCAGGCCATCCACGAAGGGGTTGGGATAGACGTTGATGTCAGTGCTCATTGCTACTGGAAGCAAACCAGTGGCTATGTTCATTACATGGATCGTATCCATGCTCCAATTCGTCAGACTCCATCGGCCCCGATCGTCCAATGTGCGCACGTACAACCGGTGGTATCCAGTATCCAGGGATGCAGGTACCGTGACGTCAAACGTATCAGCGACATCTGCTCCCGGGGTCCATCCAGCCACTGGATCTCCAAGGCCAAACCCGGGATCATCGTCCCAGAACGATTCCGCCCGTGTGACCACCCCGCTCGAGCTGTCCGCTACATAAATCGTCCTCGTATTGGTGAGGCTCCACCCACCGCGCGCATCCAGGGTGCGGTAGCCCAGCACATGGAAGCCCTGGTCCAGCCCGGCCGTGGGGAGATCCACCAACACATCGGCGATGTCAGCGCCCGGCACCAATGGTGGTGAAAATGGAGTACCAAGACCAACACCATCGTCCGTATCGATCCAATACTCGCCACGCACCACGATGGTGCTGCTGGTATCCGTGACGTACAGACTGCGGAGGTTCGTCAGGCTCCAATGGCCATTGTCATCCAGGGTGCGGTAACCGAGCACATGGAACCCGGTCGTAAGGCCCGAGGTCGGGACGGTGATGCTGGCCGTGACATCCGCGCCTGGCACCAAGGCAGGCGAGAAGGCGATCTCATTGCCGAATCCGGCATCCGTATCGATCCAGTATTCGCCGCGCACGACATCGGCGTTCTGTGCTTTGGCCGCCATGCTGAGCATCAGCGATCCACCGATCAAGAGCTGCTTCCACATGGCTTCAGTCGTTGCTGCGTGTGCTGATCTCGACCTGCAGGGGCGTTCCCGCCTGCGCATTGGTCGGAGCCAGGAGATGATAGATGGTCGGCACTGGCGGGATGCCGCTCAGCACATAAGGGTCGGCGCCGCCGAAGATGCCGCGTTCCGTGGCATCCGATGCCGGGTACAAGGCATCCACACCGGCCTGCAGGGTCCACATCGCATCCTCACTACCAGCACCCACGAAGATGGCGCTCATCAGCACCCCGTTCACATTGTCATTACCACCAGGCAACGTGGCCACGCCAGCGGCCAGGTTGTGGTGGATGTTGTTCTGTGTGGTCGTGATCGTGGCCGTGGGGTCATTGAAAATATTGTCTCGGACATCCGCGCTGATCACGTTACAGTTGTTCCCGTCACTGTTGAATACATTGAACGCCACCGTACAGTTGGACATGGCGGTGGTACCATCATCCAGATCGACGCCACCATCTTCAAAGTAGTTATTGGTGATCTGGATGTTGTTGTAGGACCGAACCGTCGAGTTTGAATACTGGACCACGGCATTGGCACCATCAAAATAGTTGCCGTGGATCAGAACGTTCGAGACGGACAGGATCGAATTGCTGGCGAAATATACCTGTGTTCCGTCAAAAAAATTTCCTTCAATGATGATGCCGGAGACATTGACGTTTATCTCCGAAGATGAATTGGCATAGTCGATCCGTAGCCCATAGATGACGGTCCCTTCACTTCCCGCGTCGAGCTGGATGCGGTTCACCGTCGCCATCTCCGAATTGGCCTGGAGGTCTGGGTTGCCGTTGGGAAGGCCCAGCTTGAAGCCCGGTCCGATAAGTACCAATTGTTTGGCACACACAATGGTTCCGTAGCTGACCCCTGAGGGTTCCACATGGATCGTATCCCCATTGTTCACCGTGGGGTGCGAGACGGCGAACTGAAGGTCCGTGAAGTCCGCTGAATAGCCCTGGTTGTTCACCCGCCAGATCGCTGCTTCCGCGTTCAGTGCACACACCAGGGTAGCACCGGTCAAAAAGGTCATCAGTTGTTTCATCGTTGTAGGGGTTTTGGTGGTTAATGATTCTGTATGTGTGTTGTTCACGGGTCCGATGACCCGTTGGTTCATTGGATCTCGATGCTGAAGGTGCCGCTGAGCGTGTTGTTCGTGGAGAGCACGTTCCCGTCGTGATCCCGTTCTTCGAGTCCTTGAAGGTCAAAGGAGCCTTCCATGCGCCCTCCGGATGCATGGTCCGATCGCGTGATCGTCATGGTCCCGGGAGCATCCACGTTCATCACATACTCCCGATGACCAGCTGTGGAGGGGTGATCCGGCCAACAAGCCAGAGCGGCACCACCATGGCCACCTCCTGAGGGATATTCCCAGGTGTAAGGGAAGGTCAGTGTATCGGGTAGATAGGTCGAGACCACCAGGGTCCAGTGCGCTGCGGTATTGGCAAAGGACGCAATCGTGACATGCAACCCATCACCGAAGGGGCCGCTGGAACAACTCCAACCCTCCAATTCGATCAGCTGTCCATTGAGATGGACACGGGCGCTGATCTCCTCAAGTGGGGTTGGTGTGGTACCTGCTCCGGGGTGTATCTCCTCCTTCTGGCAGGAGCTTACGAACAAGGTGCAGGCGGTCACGAGGACCGGTGCTGTCTTATGAAGGAATGGATAGGCTCGGTCGTTCATCGTTCGGGGTCTTTGGTGCCCGGCATTCTCACCGTTCACCACCCAAAACTGCTCCCCTTCCTTCCCATGTACCAGCCCCAACGAGGATCCGGCGGGGGTGGTCAAGAATGCGGCGGGCATGGCTCAGATGCGCTCGAGCATCTCCATCAGCTGTCCCTTCATGCGGCGGCTTACTGGCAGGTGGGTGTCATCGCTCAGCACCACTTCCCCACCCTCGCCGCGGATGTAGCGCTTGATGTGCTTGTGGTTCACCAAGTGGCTCTGGTGGATACGCACAAAGCCTTTGTCGGTGAGGTAGTCGTCGAAGAGGCTTAACGGGCGGGTGACCAGGATGGGCTTCTTCTCGGTGCGGACGTGTACGTTGGTGTAGGCGTTGTCGCTGCTGCAATGCAGGATGTCATCCAGGTGCAACACGTTTAAACCCTTGGCATCCGGCAAGGCGATCTGGCGGTCGCTGACCATGCTACCCAGCAGGCCTGGGATACGCTGGGGCCTTCCGTTCTCCTCCAACCTGCGCAGCGCCTTTGTCACGGCTTCATCGAACTCCTCCGCATCAAAGGGTTTCACCAGGTAGTCCAGTGCATTGAACTTGATGGCCTTCACGGCATAGCCGGCGTGGGCCGTGGCGAACACCACGATGGGTTCCGGTGGAGAGAGGCGCTTCAACAGGTCGAAGCCGGTCATCTTCCCCAACTCCACGTCCAGGAAAAGAAGATCGGGGTGCGTGGCGTTCACCAGCTCGGCACCTTCCTGCACGCTGCCAGCGCGCCCGATCAGTTGAACGTTGGTGAACCGGGAGGCCAGCAGCCCGGCGATCAGTTCCTGGAACCGGGGTTCATCATCCACGATCACGGCGGTGGCCTGCATGGGTCCGGTATTGGTCCCGAAAAGATAGGTCGTTCCCGGCAATGCCTGGTGCCGGCCGCCGTCAACCAGCAAATGGCAGGCGAAGCTCCACCCGGGTCCCTTGGGGTAGGTCCACCACGCGCATACCGGCCGGTGCGCCCGTGCGGGCGCTCAGCAAGGCAAGCCGTTCCTCGGTGATCCGCGCGCTCAGCGAGCTCTTTTTCCTACCGGGTTCCTTGGCTGTTGCTGCAGCCTTCCGCCCCACTCCGTTGTCCGACACGCTGATCAGCAAATGATCATCGCCGTCCTCCACCTTCAGTTCAACATGCCCCTTCCCTTCCAACGGCAGCACTCCATGCACGATGGCGTTCTCCAGGATGGGCTGTACGAGCATGGGCGGTATGCGGACCCGCAGCAGTTCATCGTCCTCCGGAAAGTCGATCTGGTAGGTGAACCCATCTCCGGTCCGGGCCTGCTCCAGGGCCAGGTAGGTGCGCATCGCCTCGATGTCCTCACCGAGGGGCACCAGTTCATGGCGGCTGCTCTCCAGCGCGCTACGGATCCATTTGGCGAAGCGCGAGAGCAATGTGCTCGCTGCCTGCGGATCGTGGCCCAACAGGTAGCCGTTCACGGCATGCAGGGTATTGCCGATGAAATGCGGGTCCATCTGGGCACGAAGGGCGCGGGTCTCCAACTCGGCGGCCTGGCGGGCAAAGCGCTCGCGGCGGCGCTTGCGGTCCAGATAGAAGAACAGGCCCCCACCGGCCAACAACAATCCACCCACCGCCGAGGCCAGGCGGGTACGAGCGCGCTGTTCGCCCACTGCCTGTTCGCGCTGTTGGCGTTCGAGTTCCATGTCCTGGACATGCTGGAGGCTATCAGCCAGCTTCTCTTGTGCAAAGCGATACCGCAGGTCCAACTGCGCGAGCCGGTCGGTCACCTCGATGCCATGCACACTGTCCGAGAGCACCTTAATCCGATCCGCTGCCGTCAGCGCTTCGCGGAAGCGTTGCGACCGCACCAGAGCGAATTGGTAGCGCTGCAGCGCCTGGATCAGGATGCGTTGGGCCTGGGTGCGTTCCAGGATCGGGATCGCTTCTTCCAGGTGGTGGATGGCGGAACGGTGATCACCCTGCGAGTTCGCATTGGAGGCCAGGTCCACCAGACACCGGGCGATCTCCTGCTGATCGCTCCTGTGGCGTGCGCTGTCCAGGAGCTGTTCGGTGATCCGTATGCTTCGGTCGAATTCTCCGGCGTGGTTCAGGATACCCGCCTCATAGCGCTTGGCCGCGAGGAAGGAGCGCTCATCTCCGCATGTCACGAACCCGGCCTCGCTGCGGTGGATCAAGGCGATGGCGCTGTCCTGCCAGGAGGATACATCCAGCCCGATCTGGGCATGGCCCAGGCTGTCCAGACTGGCCATGAAGCGGGCCAGGTTCAATTCGATCATCGCCGCCTTTCTCGTCATGCCTTCCCTTCGCGCGAGGTCCAAGGCCTCGGTCCAATACGGAAGGACCTGATCGGCTGGAAGCACGCCCCAGTAGCTGTAAGCCAAGGCGTCCAGTGCCGTGATCAAGCCCCGATCGTGACCCGCCGTCCGGTAGGTGGTCAGGGCCTTGTCGTACCAGGTTACGGCCCGCTTCTCATCACCGGCATCCGTGTAGGACCAGCCCAGGCCCATGTATGTATGGCCAAGCAGCACAGGATCGGCAAGCTCCTCCGCAGCAGGCAGCGCCTCGAAGTAGCGTTCTCTGGATCGCGTGGGAGCACCGGCTTCCAGGTGGGTCCTTGCGCGGCTCAGAAGCAGGTCCAATACCGCCGCATCCTTGCCCGCCAGCGCCTTGTGAAGTACCAATTCTGCTAACAGCCCCTCAGCCCTGACCGTGTCCCGCTCCGCCGCCGCGATGCGCATCCATGCCAGGTTCCGCACTCGTTCGGAACGGCTGTCCATTTCTGCCGGGCCTTCCAAAGCAGCATTTTCCAGGATCGCTTTCGCAGTGTCCAGATCCAGTCTCAGCAGCGAGCCCAGCGCCTGCCAGGCAGCACCCTGTCGCTGCAGGCCGGTCGTGGACCCCTGCTCCTGGAGCCTGGCACCGAAGGCGGAAAGTGTATCCCGTTCCGTCAGCAACAGCGTATGACCGAGGCGGTATGCCTTCGCCTCCGCCGCCAGCGTATCACCTGCTGCGATCGTTCGCCAAAGATCCCGGGCCCACGCATCGATCAGGCTGTCCGTGGCGGGCCAGATCAACGCATACTCGCCATCGTTCTGGTCGCTGTCCCCATCATTCTTGTTCCGATCCGTCCCGGTCGAACAGGCGGCCACCGCCCAACACGCCACGATGAGCATGACCTGCAGCGGATAACCCAAGGGACCGATCGATCGGACCATGGACCAAGATCAGCAAATTGCCGTGATCCTGGCGGTTGTCTCGACCGGACCGACCCGATGGCTCACTCGCCCTCCCCCGCCAGCAGCCTGCGCAGCTTGTCGTGTGGGAGCGGCTCCTTTCTCCTGTGCAGCATCACGTGGCAGTTGGAGCACACCATCACGAGGTCCGACACCTTGCTTTGATGGCCGGGCTTCATCTGGGATACGGGGATGATGTGGTGCGCCTCGATGTAGCCTTCGCCCAGCTCGCCATATTGCTCGCGGAAGGAGAAGCCGCAGACCTCGCAACGCATCAGCGGGTCGCGGCGGATGAACAGTTCCTTGGCCTTGCGCACCAGGGCTGGGTCACGCTCACGCTGGCGGTGCAAGTAGAAGCTCTCTTT
>JAGQVR010000107.1:7655-9517 GCA_020437875.1 Flavobacteriales bacterium | reverse complement strand
CCGAACTTCAATGCGAACGCCTTTGCGGCGGAAGCCTTGAGCAAGGGCGCACGCTTTGCGGTGGTCGATGACCCTTCCGTGGCGGTCGACGAACGGTACCTGGTCGTACCGGATGTGCTGCAAGCCTTGCAACAGCTGGCCACCTATCACCGCCGGCAGTTCGATCTGCCTGTGATCGGGATCACCGGATCGAACGGCAAGACCACGACCAAGGAACTGGTGCATGCCGTCCTCGCAGCGGATCGACCCACCCTCGCCACGAGCGGCAACCTTAACAACCACATCGGCGTGCCGCTGACCCTGCTACGGATGTCCCATGAGCATCGCATAGCGATCATCGAGATGGGCGCCAACAAGCCGGGTGACATCGCCGAACTCGCCGCCATCGCCGAACCAACGCATGGGCTGATCACCAACATCGGCAAGGCTCACCTCGAAGGCTTCGGCAGCTATGAAGGCGTGATCGCGACGAAGACAGAGCTCTATGCCGACATCGCGGCACGAAGCGGTGTGCTCTTCGTGAACGCGGACGATGACCTGTTGATGCGCAAGAGCGAGGGGCGGCGACGGATCACGTACGGCAGGGGCCCGGATCCTGACACCAGCGGTGATGTGAACGGGACCGGTCCCTTCCTGGAGGTGGTGTTCGCAGGTCGCGACGGGAATGCCCACCATGTGAGCACGAAGCTCATCGGAGCCTACAACCTGCCCAATGCACTGGCAGCCATCGCCATCGGCCAGCATTTCGAGATCCTGGATGATCGGATCGCAGAGGCGCTGGCGGCCTACACGCCGAGCAACAACCGTTCGCAATTCACCGACACGGGTCGGAACCAGCTGGTGCTCGATGCCTACAACGCCAATCCCACCAGTATGGCGGCGGCGTTGGAGAATTTCGCGGCCATGCACAGTGACAGACCCAAGCTCGCGATCCTCGGCGACATGCTCGAACTCGGCCCGGATAGCACCAAAGAGCACAAGGCCATCGTGGATCTCGTGGCGCGCCTGAAACTCGACGCGTGGTTCGTCGGTGGTGAGTTCATGAAGGTGACCTCCGCTGCAATGCCCGCTGCTGCGGAAGTGAACGAACGCATCGCATCCGCGCCGATGAATGGCAGGTTGATCCTGGTGAAGGGATCGCGCGGGATCAAGCTCGAAACGGTGGTGCCGTCCTTGTAGTTCGCCTCGGCTCCGTGTCCGGAGACCATGCAGGCGCAATGCTCCTGTCGAGCACCACGACCGCACGCTGAGCGGCTCAGCCCTTCAGCACCCCACGGCTGATCACGATGCGCTGCACCTCGCTGGTGCCCTCGTAGATCTGGGTGATCTTGGCATCGCGCATCAGGCGTTCCACGTGGTACTCCTTCACGTACCCATAACCGCCATGGATCTGCACCGCCTCCACCGTGGTGCGCATGGCCACTTCGCTGCTGAAGACCTTCGCCATGGCACTGGCCTGATCGTAGTTCTGGTGCTGGTCCTTCAACCAGGCGGCCTTCAGGCAAAGGAGGCGTGCGGCCTCGATCTCCGTGGCCATGTCGGCCAGCTTGAAAGCCACCGCCTGGTGCTCGCTGATCGTCTTTCCGAAAGCCTTGCGCTCCTTGCTGTAGGCCAGGGCCAGTTCGTAGGCGCCACTGGCGATGCCCAGCGCCTGGGAAGCGATGCCGATGCGGCCACCGCTCAAGGTCTTCATCGCGAAAGTGAAGCCGAAGCCGTCCTCACCGATGCGGTTCGCCTTCGGCACCTTCACATCCTGGAACATCAGGGTGTGCGTGTCGCTGCCCCGGATGCCGAGCTTGTCCTCCTTCGCACCGACCACGAAGCCGGGCATGCCCTTCTCCACGATGAGGCAGTTGATGCCC
>JAGQVR010000107.1:0-7556 GCA_020437875.1 Flavobacteriales bacterium | reverse complement strand
CGGATGCCGAGCTTGTCCTCCTTCGCACCGACCACGAAGCCGGGCATGCCCTTCTCCACGATGAGGCAGTTGATGCCCTTGTGGCCCTTGGCGGCGTCCGTTTGTGCCATCACCAGGTAGGTGCTGGCGCTACCGCCGTTGGTGATCCAGTTCTTGGTGCCGTTCAACAGGTAGTGGTCGCCCATGTCGATGGCCGTGGTGCGCTGGCTGGTGGCATCGCTGCCGGCCTCCGGTTCGCTCAGGCAGAAAGCGCCGATCTTCTCCCCTTTCGCCAATGGCACGAGGTACTTCTGCTTCTGCTCCTCGTTGCCGAACTTCTCCAGGCCCCAGCACACGAGCGAGTTGTTCACGCTCATCACTACGCTGGTGCTGGCGTCCACCTTGCTGATCTCCTCCATCGCCAGCACATAGCTGATCGTGTCCATGCCACCACCGCCATACTTGGGATCCACCATCATGCCGAGGAAACCGAGCTCACCGAGCTGCTTGATCTCCTCCGCCGGGAACTTCTGCTCGCGGTCCCGTTCGATCACGCCGGGCTTAAGCACGTTCTGGGCGAAGTCGCGGGCGGCATCGCGCACGGCGAGCTGTTCTTCGCTCAATTCAAAGTTCAATCCGGCGAGGGTGGCGGTGTCTTGCATGGCGTTGGGTGTACCGGGCAAAAGTAGCGGATACCTTCGCCCCGATGGCCGTTCCGGAAGAAGTTGATTACACCGTGCTGGGCGTCATGAGCGGCAGCTCGTTGGACGGCCTGGACCTTGCGCTATGCCGCTTCACGCGTCAACAGGAACGCTGGTCCTTCGCGATCGAAGACGCCCTCACGGTCGCATACGGACCGGCCTTTCAACAGCGGCTACTCGGGGTGATGAAAGGCTCGGCGCTGGACCTCGCCCGGCTGGACCGTGACCTCGGCGATCGTATCGGCCAGGCAGCGTTGGACTTCCTCGCCGGCCGCCGCGTGGACCTCATCGCCTCGCACGGCCATACCGTCTTCCACCAGCCTGTCGAAGGGCTCACGGTGCAGATCGGCCATGGTGCGCGGATCGCGGCGATCACCGGTGTGCGCACGCTCACCGACTTCCGGACGCTCGATGTGGCCCTGGGTGGCCAGGGCGCGCCTCTCGTCCCCTTGGGTGAACAACTGCTCTTCCCGGATCAGCGCGCCTTCCTGAACATCGGCGGGATCTGCAACATCGCCGTGCATGACGGTGCCAGGGTGCTCGGCTACGACGTGTGCATCGGCAACCAGGCATTGAACCTGCTTGCCGAGGAGGCCGGGAAGTCCTTCGATGATGATGGCGCTCTGGCACGTTCCGGCAAGGTGGATGCAGCACTGATGGATCGATTGAACGCCCTCCCCTTCCACCGCCAGCCGCCGCCACGCTCCTTGGGCAGGGAATGGTTCGATGCCGAGGTGCGACCGCTGATCACGGATGAGCTTATCACATTGAAGGACCGGTCGCGCACGGTGGTCGAGCACATCGCCATGATGGTGGCCGAGGCGATGCCCGCTGGGATCGAAGACATGCTGGTGACCGGCGGTGGTGCGCACAACGGCTTCTTGATGGAGCGCATCAAGGCACTGAACAAGGCCCGTGTCACCATCCCCGGGAAGCGGATCGTGGACTACAAGGAGGCCTTGATCTTCGCCTTCCTAGGTGTGCGTCGGTTGCGCGGGGAGGTGACCGCGCTGGCGAGCGTGACGGGCGCGCGGCGGGAAGCGTCGGGAGGGAGTGAGTTCCTCCCAATTAACAGCCCCACGGGATAACCTTCCCCGGCCGGTTCCCAAGCCGCCCCGAGGGGCTGGTTACTTTCGCCCCACTGACCTGGAACCGTGATGCGTGAAGCCCTGCGCCGCTTCGAGGAGCGTGCCCCCGAGATCGTCTTCGAGTGGAATGATGCGCCCACCGGCGCCAAGGGCTGGGTGGTCATCAACAGCCTGCGTGGTGGTGCGGCCGGTGGCGGCACCCGCATGCGGAAAGGCCTGGACCGCCGCGAGGTGGAGAGCCTGGCGAAGACCATGGAGGTGAAGTTCAGCGTGTGCGGCCCACCGATCGGTGGTGCGAAGAGCGGCATCGACTTCGACCCCGCTGACCCGCGCAAGAACGCCGTGCTGGACCGCTGGTACCAGGCGGTGATGCCCCTGCTGAAGAACTACTACGGCACCGGTGGCGACCTCAACGTGGACGAACTGCATGAGGTCATCCCGATCACGGAACGCTATGGGCTCCAACATCCGCAGGAAGGCGTGGTGAACGGCCATATCGGCTCGGCGGAGGACGTGAAGCGCACGGCGATCGCCCAGCTGCGGACCGGTGTGAGCAAGATCGTGGATGATACGAACTACGTTCCTGTGGCGGGGAAGTACGCCGTGGCCGACATGATCACCGGATGGGGCGTGGCGGAAAGTGTACGCCACTACTATGAGGTGAAGGGCGGTGACGTGAAGGGCAAGCGCGTTATCATTCAAGGCTGGGGCAATGTGGCTGCGGCCGCCGGGTATTACCTGGCTCGGCAAGGCGCGCTCATCGTCGGGATCATCGACCGCCACGGCGGCGCGCTTCGACCGAACGGATTCCCGGCCGACGAGGTGCGCACCCTCTTCATGGACAAAGCCGGCAATGCCCTTCGCATGCAGGACATGATCCCCTTCGAGGAGGTGAATGATGCGATATGGGGCCTCGGAGCGGAGGTCTTCCTCCCCTGCGCAGCCAGCCGACTGGTGACCCGGGAACAGGTGGACCGCATGACCGCCGCGGGCCTGGAGGTCATCAGCAGCGGTGCCAACGTACCCTTCGCCGACCCACAGATCTTCTACGGCCCGATCGCCGAACATGCGGACGGCCAGGTGAGCGTGATCCCCGACTTCATTGCGAACTGTGGCATGGCGCGTGTGTTCGCCTATTGCATGCAGCCTGGCAATGACCTCGGCGACAAGGCCATCTTCGAGGACGTGAGCGAAGTGATCCGCCAGGCGATCAAGGCCGTTCATGCCCGTAACAACGGTTCCAAGCAATTCACCCGCACCGCATTCGAGATCGCCCTCGAACGCCTTACCTGACAATTCCGAGCGGCCAAGCCGCGTTCCATCTTCAACCTGCACCCATGTCGCTCGAACTCTTCGCCCAGATCCAGGACGCCTCGGAGGCGGCCCGCCAGATGTTGGACAGCACCGCCACCACGCCGGTGGTCCCCCAGGAAACGACGCTCTCGGTATGGGAGCTGATCAAGATGGGTGGCTGGTACATCATGGGGCCGCTCGCCCTCATGTCGCTCACCGCGGTGTACATCATCATCGAACGCAGCATGGCGATCAACCGTGCCCTGCGTGATGAGAAGGACTTCATGGCGAAGATCCGCGACTACATCCGCGACGGTAAGATCGACAGCGCGCGCAACCTGTGCCAGAGCACCAACTCACCGGTGGCCCGCATGCTGGAGAAGGGCATCAGCCGGATCGGCAAGCCCTTGAAGGACATCGAGGTGAGCGTGGAGAACCAGGGCAAGTTGGAGGTGTACCGCCTGGAGGCGGGTCTGCCCATCCTGGCCACCATCTCGGGTGCAGCGCCCATGATCGGCTTCCTGGGAACGGTGGTGGGGATGGTGGTCACCTTCCACACCATGGAGGTGAGCGGCGCCGGCGTGGAGCTGAGCCAGCTGAGCGGCGGCATGATGCAGGCCATGATCACCACGGTGGCCGGTCTCATCATCGGCATTCCCGCGTATGTGGGCTACAACCTGCTTGTGGCGCGCGTGAACAAGGTGGTCCAGAAGATGGAATCGCGCAGCATCGAGTTCATGGAAGTGCTGGAATCGCCGGCCAAGTGATCACTCCCCGTGAAGCTGCGGAGCAACAATAGGATCGACGCGGGCTTCAGCCTGAGCAGCATGACCGACCTGGTCTTCCTGCTGCTGATCTTCTTCGTCATCATCAGCACCATGGTGAGCCCCACGACGATGCCGGTGGACCTGCCCGTGAGCGCCAACAAGACCAAGGAGAAGCCGCGCGTGGGCGTACGGATCGATGCGGACGGGGCCTTCAGCGTGAACGACAAGCCGGTGGCACCGCTCGATCTGGAAGGGGCCCTGAAGGACAAGATGGCCTTGTTCGAGGCGAAGGACCCGAGCCTGGTGATCCACGTGGATCAGCGTGTCCCCGCCGGTGTCACCGTGGGTGTGATGGACATCGCCAAGCGCAACAACTGGAAGGTCATCATCGCCACACGACCGAAGTAGCATGGCCATACGCAGCACACACCGGGTGGACGCGGGCTTCAGCTTGAGCAGCATGACCGATCTGGTCTTCCTGCTGCTCATCTTCTTCGTGATCGTGAGTACCATGGTCAGTCCGTTCGCCCTACCGGTGGACCTGCCGAAGAACAAGACCAGTTCGAGCAAGACCCAACCCAAGGTGGCGCTGCGACTCATGGATGAACAGGGCGGTACGCTCAACGGCTCGCCCATCGGCATGGATGGGATCGAGGGTGCGCTGGTGGCCGAGATGGCGAAGCATACCGAGAGCGACGCCATTGTGCTGAGCGTGGCACAGGATGTGCCCACCGGAAGGATGGTGGACGTGTTGAACATCGCGAAGACGCACAAGTGGCGGATCGTGCTGGCCGCAGCACCCACCGCACCGGGCGAATCCTCAACTCCGGCGAAATGAGCACGGCGGCGCTATACCCTCATGAACGGCGCGATCGGACCACGGGCCTTGTCACCACCGTCGTGGTGCATGTGCTCCTGCTCATCCTCTTCCTCTTCATCGGCCTGAAGCAGTTCGACCCGCCCCTGCCGGAGGAAACGGTGGAGGTGGCCATGGCCGACTTCGGAACCACGGATGACGGCGGAGGGAACACACCCACGAAGGACCCCGGCGGTGAACAGAGCGCAGCACCCGTGGTTCCCGAGGAACATGAGGATGTGGCCACCGAGGAGAACAGCGATGTGGAGGTGGTGAAGCCCAAGCAGCCCAAGCCCATCACCAACCCGAAGCCCAAGCCTGAGAAGCCCAAGGAACCGACGGTGGACAGCCGCCTTTCCGATGCCCTGAACAATTGGAACAAGCCGGGACAGCGACCGGCCGACGGACCTGACAACAGCAAGCCTGGTGACCCCGGTGCTCCGGACGGCAAGCCGGGAGGTCTGGGCGCGATGCGCGGAGATGGTTGGGAACTGCGAGGAGGCAGCCGTGGCCTCGCCCGTGGTCCGGATCTGAGTGAGCGTCCGCAACTGCAGAATGCGACCTGGGTGGAGGTGAAGGTGGTCGTGGATCGCGCGGGCACGGTTCTGCGCGTCTCGGTGGCGAACACTGGAACGGCTGACGTGGCCATCCAGAACGTGGCCTTGCGTGCCGCGAAGACCTGCCGCTTCGTGCCGCTCCCGGACGGGCCACCCGAACAGGCGCACTACATCAAGCTGCGCTTCTTCCCCGGATAGCGATGGATTACGCGGATACGCTGGCGTACCTCTACGCGCGGCTTCCCATGTTCCAGCGGATCGGCAAGGCCGCGTACAAGCCTGACCTTTCACGCACCGAACAACTGATGACGCTGACGGGGCATCCCGAGCGCGGCCTGCGGTGCGTCCATGTGGCCGGCACCAATGGCAAGGGCAGCACGAGCCATCTCATCGCGAGCGTTCTGCAGGAAGCCGGCTATACCGTTGGCCTGCACACCTCACCCCATCTGAAGGACTTCCGCGAACGGTTCCGCATCAATGGCGAAATGATCCCGGAGGCGGAGGTGGTGCGCTTCGTCGAGCGATACCGCAGCGGCTTCGAGCCCATCCAGGCCTCCTTCTTCGAATGGGGTGTGGCCCTCGCCCTTTGGTGGTTCCGCGAGCGGAAGGTTGACATCGCCGTGGTCGAGACAGGCATGGGCGGTCGGCTGGACAGCACGAACGTGGTGACGCCAGAGGTCACCGTGATCACCAACATCGGCTGGGACCATATGGACTTCCTGGGCAACACCCTCGAAGCCATCGCGGCGGAAAAGGCCGGCATCATCAAACAGGGGGTTCCCGTGGTGATCGGTGAAGCCGATGGTGCGGTGGCCGACGTGTTCCGTGCATCGGCGGAGAAGGCGGGATCCCCGATCACCTTCGCTGACCGGGGATCGGCGGCACCCTTCCCTTGCGGATTGCACGGAGAACATCAGGAGCGCAATGCACGAACAGCTTTCGCGACGCTTCTCCGCCTGCGTGAACGTGGCTGGGATGTCCCGGATGAGACGATCCGTGCCGGCTTCAGGCACGTGGTCAGGAACACAGGTCTCCTTGGTCGCTGGCAGGTGCTGGCCGATACGCCGCTCACCGTGGCGGACGTAGCGCACAACGAGGACGGCATGCGCACGGTCTTGCGGATGGTGGAATGCCAGGCCTTCGAACGGCTGCACATCGTCCTGGGCATGGTCAACGACAAGGACATCGATCGGGTGCTGGCCATCCTGCCGCCATCCGCCACCTATTATTTCTGCAAGGCTGCCATACCTCGCGGCCTGGATGCGGCGGAACTGGCGCATACGGCCGCCAAGCATGGGCTACAAGGCTCGCCTTTCCCCACGGTCGGGGAAGCCATGCAGGCCGCGTCACGAGCGGCCGGATTGAACGACCTGGTATTGGTCACCGGAAGTGTGTTCGTGGTGGCCGAGGTTGTTTGATCGGTTCCGCTATATTTGCCGCCCCTTAGCGCCGAATGGCGCCTGTTCTTTCAGTTCCTGGAGGCATAGCTCAGCTGGTTCAGAGCATCTGCCTTACAAGCAGAGGGTCGCTGGTTCGAATCCGGCTGCCTCCACATCGCGGAAGTGCATGACACGACCGCCCTTGACATATTGGGACCTTAGCTCAGCTGGTTCAGAGCGCATGCTTCACACGCATGAGGTCACTGGTTCGAATCCAGTAGGTCCCACAAGCCCCGGCCATGGTCGGGGCTTTTTCGTATGGCGTGGTTCTACATACTGCACTCCGCTGAACTGGACCGATACTATGTAGGGCACACGGAAGACTCTGTTGTGGATCGTCTTCGCAAACATCTGGGTGACCATAAGGCGTGGACGAGCCGTGCGAAGGATCGGCGGGTCGTGTTCACAGAGCAGCATATCGATAAGGCCACGGCCATGCGGCGTGAGCGCGAGGTGAAAGGATGGAAGTCTAGAGTGCGTATAGAGCGTTTGTGTTCAGCTGGTTGAGAGCGTCCCGCCTCACAGGCGGGAAGGTCACTGGTCGGATCCAGTAGGTCCCACAAGCCCCGGCCATGGTCGGGGCTTTTTCATTCCTACCCGCGGAACGTCCTTGGAACACCAACTACCATCTGATATCCATGATCTTATGACCACTTCCGCCCTAGACGTATGGGGCCTCCTCCGAACCAGCTATTTGACTGATGTACAGGATATTATAGCGAAACAAACCACCGCATTCCTTTCCCCGTTAAACAATGTCAATTTCCTGGCTATTCCCGTTAGGAATGCGAACTATGCAAGGCGCTTGAACGTTCTTGGGGCAGCGGGACCGGCTCAGCCATCGTCATAAGGACGACCTATCGGCCCGGAAGCAGA
>JAGQVR010000106.1 GCA_020437875.1 Flavobacteriales bacterium | reverse complement strand
TGGCCTTCTTAGGTGCTGGCTTCACTGCTTTTCTCCCGGCCCCGGCCTTGGTCCCTTTCTTGGCCACGGTCCCTTTGCCTGTCTTCTTTCTGCTGGCAGGGCTGGTGACCTTCTTTGCGACTGCTTTCTTCTTGGCCATGGGCTTTTCTGTACAGTGGATAGCGTTGCGGCTAAAGGTAGAGAAATGCGCTACCCCTGCAAATGCCCGTCAAATGGCGATTGCACCGATCAACGAACCACTTTTCTATATTTGCCGCCCCTTGCCCAGTAAGGGGAGGAATGGCGCGGTAGCTCAGCTGGTTAGAGCGCATGATTCATAATCCTGAGGTCGGGAGTTCAAGTCTCCCCCGCGCTACAGGAGGCCATCCCCGAAAGGCGGATGGCCTTTTTCATTCACCGGGAGTCACTTCGTCGGGCTTCGGAGTGATTTGGTCCGGCGTGGTGGGCGGGATGGCGGAACTTGATCCGGGGGTATTGGTATCCTGCTCCGGGCGACTTACATTCGGAGCATGGCACGCGCCACTCCACAGCCACGAACGAATACTCCTGCTCGACCGACAAGGCGTTCCGGTGAGGTGGTCGTACCCAAGCGTGTACCGAAGGGACGCAAGTCGGATACGGTGCAGGTGCAATGGTCGGATGGGGCGGGGGAACTCAATTATGATGAGTTGACCCCTGCACAGAGCTGGCCATTCCTGCGCGACGACAAGCAATGAGCCCTGTCTTCGTTCCAACGTCCTGGTGCTTCTCACTTCTGCTCGTCGTCCTATCGGGATGTGGGGACCGCATCAACCCGGCTGTGGATGAGGCGGCGATCAGGCAGGTGATGGCCGAACAGGAAACGGCGTGGGACCGGGGGGATCTTGCCGGATTCATGGACGGATACGATGATGCTGTCTGCTTCATCGGTCGCAAGGGAATGACCTGTGGCCGTGATGCGGTCACCCGGAACTATGAGCAGGGCTACCCGGACCATGCCGCCATGGGTGATCTCCGGTTCACGATACATGAGGTGCTTCCCGCCGGGGCAGGTCACGCCTGGGTTACGGGCAATTGGGAACTCACCCGTGCGGCGGACACGCTCGGGGGCGGCTTCTCACTTCTTTGGAAGAAGGAGGGAGGTCGCTGGCGCATCCTCCGGGATCATAGTTACTAGCGCACCCGACCGTCGGTATATTTCGCGCCGATTTGGAGATCCCGGTCAACCTCAGCTTGTTGGTCATCACGGTATTGGTGTCCTTCGCGGCATTCCAGGACCGTGCATTGCAGGACCGGCTGCTCTTCCAGCCCTACGCCGTGCAGCATCGGGGTCAGTGGTACAGGATGATCACACATGCGTTCGTTCATGCGGACACCATGCACCTCGTGGTGAACATGTTCGTGCTCTGGTCCTTCGGCAGCAGTGTCGAAAGGCTGATGCCCCTGATCACCCCGATGCAGGGTGGTCTGGCCTATGCGATCCTGTACCTGGGAGGGGCGGTGTTCGCCACCTTGCCGGGCATGGCGAAGCACCGGGACGACCCGAACTATCGATCGGTGGGTGCGAGCGGTGCTGTCAGCGCGGTCGTCTTCGCACAGATCATCATGCTTCCGACCCAGCGCATCACGCTGTTCTTCATACAGGACCTGCCGGCCTGGCTGTTCGGCGGGCTCTACCTGGTCTATTCCTATATGATGGATAAGCGGGCCGGCGATAACGTGGCGCACGATGCGCACTTCTACGGTGCCGTGTTCGGGGTGCTCTTCACCTTCGCCTTGCGGCCTAAGCTGCTTCTGGACTTCGGTGTGCTTGAACGTACGCTGGGTATCTGAGCCATGAAGAAGGGCCTCTTCCTCGACCGCGATGGGGTGATCAACCGGGAGCTGGGTGCACATACCACCAGTCTTGCGCAGTTCGAGATCCTGGCTGGGGTGCCGGAGGCCATTGCCGCTGCTGTCGCCGCCGGGTGGGTGGTGGTCGTCATTACCAACCAGAGCGGGATCGACCTGGGATTGTATGACCATGACGAGGTCGCGGCCATGCACACGCGATTGCGCGAAGTGCTTGGTGCGAGCGGTACCGCTGTCGCTGACATCCTTTACTGTCCCCATCATCCGGAGCATGGCAGGTGCCTGTGCCGGAAGCCCGGAAGCCTCCTCCTTGAGCGGGCCGCAGCGCGTCATGACATCGATCTGCGCCGATCGGTCATGATCGGTGACCGGCAACGCGATGTGGATGCGGCCATCGGTGCAGGCGCCCGGGGTATCCTGGTGGCGCCGAACAGCGGGCTGATGGATACCTTGCGCACCAACGGGCTGCTATGAAGGACCTGGTGAACCTGAACGGCGAGGTGGTGCCCGGCGACAAGCCGGTGATCACCCTGGACAACCGTGCCTTCCACTTCGGGGACGGCCTGTTCGAGAGCCTGCGTGTCGTGGAGGGCCGTGCCTGCTTCGTCGATGCGCATTGGGCGCGCCTGACCACGGGTGCGGCGTTGCTCAGGATAACCCTGCCGGCCAACCTGGACCGCGACTCCTTCGAGCGGTACATCCACGAACTCGTTCAACGGACGGGCCTTGTCAATGCGCGTTGTCGGTTCACGCTGTTCCGGAAAGGAGCGGGTTTCTACCGGCCGGCCGGTCATGAAGGTGGCTTCACCTTCGAACTCCATGCGTTGGAGGAACCCACGTATGCATTGAACGGCCATGGCATGATGGTGGACATCTGGCCGGAGATGCGCAAGCCGGTCAATGACCTCTCACGCCACAAGACGCTGAACTGCCAGTACTACGTGATGGCTTCGCTCTGGGCGGAGCAGCGCGGCCTGGATGATTGCATGCTCCAGAACGATCGCGGCAACATCATCGAGAGCAGCTCGGGCAACCTGTTCATCGTTAGCAATGGTGTGCTGTACACACCGTCGTTGAGCGATGGTTGTGTGGGTGGTGTGATGCGTGCGCAGGTGATCAACCTGGCCATTGCGAACGGCATCAAGGTTTACGAATGTTCACTGAACCCGCAGAACCTGCTGGCGGCGGATGAGCTCTTCTTCACCAACGCGGTGCATGGCCTGCAATGGGCCGGCGCATACCGCACCAAGCGATACGCCCATCGCCTTTCCGGTGTGATCACCGAATTGTTGGTGGCGGCCACACGCGTCAGTTCAACGTAGGGTCGTCGGGGAAATTCGCCAGCGGTGCGAAGGTCCGTCCCATGTCGCGCAGGCTGTCACCCCAGAGGTCGGCATTGCCCACATCCATGATGCGGCGTTTGGATCCGGTGGCGACCAGCCAGGAGCGCTCGCTCAACTCCTTGTCGAGCTGGTCCTTGCCCCATCCGGAATAACCGACGAAGAAGCGCACATGTTTCGTGAGTCGTGGATCGGCCTCGAGCAGATCGCGCAACTGTTCGAAGTCGCCCCCGACGTACACGCCGTCCACGACCATCTGGCTGCCGGTGAGGCGATCACCCAATGTGTGGATGTAATAGAGATTGTTGCTCTGCACCGGCCCTCCGATGCCCACCGGTGCACCAAGGGGAGGAAGGTTCTCCAGGAGATCGTTCACGCCCATGTCGGTGAGTCGGTTGAGCACGAAGCCGAAGGACCCTTCCGCATTGTGGTCGCACAACAGCACGACCGTGCGACGGAAGTACGGATCGGCGAGGTAGGGCTCGCTGATGAGCAAGCGACCGCGCTCCGGTTCAAGCACGCTCTTCGGGTCCAGTTCCAAGGGATCCTTCGCCATGGCGACCGGAAATTAGTAAGCATTGCTGACAGCACGCGTGATGATCGATCCAAAGGTGTCGCGGCCGCGATGAACGGATAACTTCGTGGCGAAGTACCGATCACATGGCCGACCCGCTGCACCACCGCACCGATTACATGAAGTCCGTCCTCCTGGAGGATCAGGCCGGCGATGATCCGATCGCCTTGTTCGCACGATGGATGGCGGATGCACAGGATGCGGGGGTCCCCGAACCGCATGCCATGACGCTTGCCACGGCTGGCAGCTTGACGATCAGCTGCAGGGTCGTATTGCTCCGTTCGTTCGATGCCGAAGGCTTCGTGTTCTACAGCAACTACAACAGCCGCAAGGCGATGGACCTGGAGCGTGATCCGCGGGCGGCATTGAACTTCTTCTGGCCGCAGTTGGAACGGCAGATCCGCATCGAAGGGAAGGCCGAGCTGGTATCCGCGGAGGAATCCGATCGGTATTACGCGACGCGGCCGATGGAGAGCAGGATCGCGGCGTGGTCGAGCGATCAGAGCCGTTCGGTCGAGGATCGATCGAAGCTCGAGGAACGCTTCGAACGTTGGAAGGGTCGGTTCGCTGATGGCGAGGTGCCACGTCCGCTGCATTGGGGTGGCTATCGCGTTCGTCCGCAACGCATGGAGTTCTGGCAGGGAAGGGCCAGCCGCCTGCATGATCGCATCGCCTACGAGCATTTCTCGGATGGCGCATGGGCCCGCCTTCGACTTCAGCCTTGATCGACCCAGAAAAGGAAGACCCCGGCATGTGCCGAGGTCTTCTTGAGGTGGTGGTGCGAAGCGCTTACTTCTTCTTCGGAGCGGCCTTCTTGGCGGCGGCCTTCTTCGGAGCCGCTTTCTTGGCGGCCTTCTTGGCGGCCTTCTTTGGGGCTGCTTTCTTCGCGCCTGCCTTCTTCGCTGCGGCTACGCGCGTGCGACGCTTGGAAGGACGGCTCTTACCGGCACTGCCGATCGTGCGCTTTCCTTTCTTCGTCTTCTTGTCACCTTTTCCCATTGGATGGCGTGTTAAGGATTTCGCCAAAAGTACCCGGCTGTCTTCGCGGGGTCCCGATGTCGATCACCGCACTTCTCAACCCGGTCGTGTGAATTGTCCGTGGTGTTTTCCACCGATGGCGATCATGCAGATCCTCCTTCCTGTTCGGCGTCACGCCGCAATCGCTCCTCGAGGTGTGCAGCACTGTGCACCATTTTGCGCGCCCAGGACAGTTTCAAGGCATGCAGGTCCTCTTCGGGCAGTCGCCAGTCCACCTTGCTGGCACGCAGGCGTTGCATAACGGTGTACAGGGTGATAGCGGCTGACACCGAGATGTTGTAACTCTCGGTGAACCCGAACATGGGAATGCGCAGGTGTTCGTCCGCCGCGTTCATCATCGTATCGCTCAGGCCGGTCAGTTCCGTTCCGAAGCAGAAGGCCATGGGACGTTCAAGGTCGATCGACTCCGGGGTGATCTCCGGACTGCGCGGAGAGGTGGCGATCACGCGGTAGCCCTTCTTCTTCAATGCATCGATGCACGCGAGCGAGTTATCGGCGTGCGTCCGGTAACGATGGACATCCACCCACTTCGATGAACCGAGGGTGACATCGGGATTGAGCTGGTAGGCGTTCCGGTTCTCGATCACATGGATGTCCTGCAGGCCGACCAGGTCACTGGTGCGCACCACGGCGCTCGCGTTCTGCGATTGGTAGATATCCTCCAGCACCACGGTGACATGGCGGGTGCGCAAGGGTGCGAGGCGATCGAAGAGGTCACGCTTGTTCGGTGAGATGAACTGGGTGAGCTGCTCGTAGAGCTGTTGATCGGTCATGGTTCCCAAGGGTACAAAAAGAAAGTCCCCCGCCGTAGCGAGGGACTTCCGTGAAATGAGCTGTCGCTTACTTCACTTTGTTCTGCAGGTCTGCACCCGCTTTGAACTTCACCACCTTCTTGGCAGCGATCTTGATCTCCTTGCCGGTCTGCGGGTTGCGGCCTTTGCGAGCAGCACGCTTGGTGATGGAGAAGGTGCCGAAGCCGACGAGGGCCACGCGCTCACCCTTCTTCAGTGCCTTGGTGGTGCTGGTCACGAAAGCATCCAGTGCGCGCTTCGCGTCAGCCTTGGAGATCTTCGCGTCAGCGGCGATGGCTTCGATAATGCTAGCCTTGTTCAAGCTCATGGGTTTGTGTGTTGAGTTGTTTGTTGTTAGTGAACTCGCAGCAAATGTATCCTGAAGACCGCGTCTGTCAAGGGTTTCCGGACGTCCGTCCGGAAAATGTTGAAAACATTGGGGGTTTGTTGATAAGTGGTCCTGTATCCCGCCGCCAGCAAGGGTTTCAGGCCGGAGCACGTTCGGAGTTCAGCAGTCGTTGAATCAACGGCATCCGGGGTGGCATCAACAGGCGTTCGAAATGCCTTCGGCCATCCGGTTCACCCGAGTCCGCTGCCCTCGACCGAACGGATGCCTCGCAGGAAGTCCGCAGCCAGCATGCGTTTCCGACCTTCAGCCTGCAGTTCCAGGATCTCCAATGCGCGATCGGAACAATCCACGAAGAGCCGCCCGCCATCCACGGACACCGAGCCCGGGACACCATTGACCGGTCGTTCGGTTCGTGCCGATCGGAGCAATTTGAGGTGATGTACCTGCCCGCCAGCATCGGTCCACTTGCACCAGGCGCCCGGGTATGGGCTCAGTCCACGGACGAGATCGTGCACACGTGCTGATGGCAGGTCGAAGTGCAGGTGTGTGTTGTCCGGGTTCAACTTGGGTGCACCGGGCGGAGGTGCCTTCGGGTCGATCACCTGTGGGGTCGCGTGCAACGAACCGTCGAGCAAGCCATGAACGGTACGCACCATCAGTTGCGCTCCGATACGCATCGACCGATCATGCACTTCACCCGCGGTGTCGTCCGGGCCGATATCGATCGCGTCCTGCTGGAGCATGTCGCCCGTATCGATCTCGTGCCTGATCCGGAAGGTGGTGACGCCGGTCTTCGTCTCCCCGTTGATCACCGCCCAGTTGATCGGTGCCGCGCCGCGATAGGCGGGAAGGAGGGAGCCATGCAGGTTGATGGTGCCCAGGCGTGGCTTGGACCAAACGACCTCCGGCAACATGCGGAAGGCGACCACGATGTAGAGGTCGGCATCCAACGCATCGAGCGCGGAAACGAAGGCGGGGTCCTTCAGCTTCTCAGGTTGCAGTATGGGCAGCCCACGGTCCATTGCACGTTGCTTCACCGCCGATGCACGCAACTGTCGTCCGCGTCCTGCGGGCCTGTCAGGGGCGGTCACGACCGCAACGATATCCTGCCCATCGGCGATCAAGGCATCCAGGGTCGCCACCGCGAACTCGGGGGTGCCCATGAAGACGATGCGTGCACGACCTTTCATCTCAAGAGCTGCGAAGGTGCGATGCGGAAGCGGTATGGCAGGAGGGCATCTTCGCCTGCATAGTCCACACCGACCCGTGGACCGACGATGAGGTCCTGCTTCGTGACCTTCACGCCGATGTCCTCCAGCCAGATACGTTGACCGGTCAGGTCCTCACCATTGTGGTCGGTGCGGATGCCCAGCGCCTGCGTCAGGGTGCCGGGTCCACCGGTGGTAAGCGTCTTGCTTCCACGACGCGCGAGCATCGTTCCCTTTCCGTCCAGTGGATGGATCGCGCGAATGAGCACGGCCTGCGGCTCGTCCTTCTCCATCACAACGACATTGAACAGGTGGTGGATGCCATAGCACAGGTAGACATAGGCCACGCCACCTGCCGCGTACATCACTTCATTTCGTGCGGTGCGCCGACCACCACTGGCGTGGGAGGCCCTGTCATGCACACCCAGGTATGCCTCGGTCTCGGTGATGATGCCGGCGGTGCGCACCCCATCGATCGAAGTGAACAGGCCCTTCCCGATCAACTCGCGAGCGCCCACCAGGGCATCGCGTTCCCGATAGAACGTTCGGGGCAGCTTCATCGCACCTGGTCCTCTTCATCCAGCTCCCATCGAAGCACGTTGGCAGCTTCCGGTGAGAGGCCGGGTGGTTCAGCCACATCCGACCCGGACGCGTT
The DNA here is from genome assembly GCA_020437875.1 of Flavobacteriales bacterium. Taxonomy (GTDB): domain Bacteria; phylum Bacteroidota; class Bacteroidia; order Flavobacteriales_F; family PHOS-HE28; genus PHOS-HE28. The sequence goes on along the minus strand of JAGQVR010000106.1, from coordinate 1,782 downwards.
GGGTGCGTACGTTCTGCGTCGTCGGCAAACATCGCAGGTACCACAATCGGCATCCACCTCCTCACCGAAATAACGGATCAAGGATCGGGACCGGCACTCCTTGCTCGCCTCCACATAGTCAAGCATCGCATCGAGTCGTGACCCGGCACGTTGCTTGCGCAAGGCCAGTGCGGCGGGATCCAGAACGAGCCGCTGAGCATCGACCCGGGGTTGCAGCAATGTGGCGGAGGGAGCGTCGTTCCGTTGCTTGTACGACAGGACGCGTTGCTGATGAAGGTCCTGCAACCGCGTGATCACCGACTCCACCTGCCACTTCAGTCCCTTGGCGAGCCGAAGCTCATCGATCAGGACGGGTTCCTCGAACAAGCCGCCGTAGTTCCGCAGCAAGGCTTCCAACAAAGGACCGTAGCGTTCGTTGTTCACCCGCATGCCGTAGATGAGCTGCTGATCCGCTATCAACAACACGCGTGAAGGGCTCCGCACGCCGTCCGAGAGCGACAATCGGCCGTCCAGCTCCAGTGCCTTCAGCGCATGCGCCACGACCACGGGCGGCAGCTTGGTGCGAGCCGCCAGCGCGCGGTTGTCCACCTCATAGCTCTCCAACAGGCCCGATCCGATGGCGATCGCATGCATGTCCGAGAACGCCTGGTAGACCTTCCGCACATCCTGCAGCGAAGGATAGGAACCTGCGAGCCGCTCACGTAGATGGTCCGCATCACCCGGACCGGTCAATAGGAAGGCATATGAGGCTTCGCCATCACGACCGGCCCGACCGGCCTCCTGATAGTAGCTCTCCAGGTCCGGTGGCGGTTCCATGTGGATGACCACGCGGACATCGGCCTTGTCGATGCCCATGCCGAAGGCGTTGGTGGCCACCACGCAACGCAGTGATCCATCGGTCCATGCCTGTTGGATCCGGTCCCGTTCCTCCACGTCCAACCCGGCATGGTAGGCGGCGGCAGAAAAGCCATGTTGCCGCAGCAGGCCGGCGATCCGCATGGTGGCCCTGCGCTCGCGCATGTATATGATGGCCGTACCGCGCACATGGTCGAGGATGCGGAGCATGCGCCCCACCTTGTCCTCACCCTTGCTGATCCACAGTGCGAGTTCGGGCCGTTGGAAGGAACCACGGATCACCTTGCGTTCCTTGAAGGCGAGCCGGTCCATGATGTCGTCGGCCACTTCCGGGGTGGCCGATGCGGTGAGCGCGAGCACGGGCACTTCGGGCCGGATCTTCCGCACCTCGGCGATGTTCAGGTAGGCGGGTCGGAAATCATAGCCCCATTGCGAGATGCAGTGTGCTTCGTCGATGGCGATGAGTCCCAGTGGCAATCGCGGCAGCCGCGCCAGGAAGAGGTCGGAGGCGAGCCGCTCCGGGGAAACGTATAGGAACGCATATTTGCCGAGCGCCGCACTCTCCAACGCGTTGTCGATCTCCGTCCTCGTCATCGTTGAGATGATGGCACGGGCTGGTACACCGAGCTTCTTCAAACGACCCACCTGATCCTTCATGAGGGCGATGAGCGGAGAGACGACGAGGCAGAGCTGGCCCATGGCCAATGCCGGCACCTGGAAGCACAAGCTCTTGCCACCACCCGTAGGTAGGAGGGCAAGGGTGTCCGCCCCGGACAAGGCCGAGCGGATGATGCTCTCCTGTCGGGGACGGAAACGGTCATAGCCCCATACCCGCTTCAGCACGGAATGGACATCCTCCACGGTGGCGGGCTTGTTGGACATGAGGGGCGTGACGATGGCGCGGGGTCATGCCACGGTGGCAAAGGG
>JAGQVR010000105.1 GCA_020437875.1 Flavobacteriales bacterium | reverse complement strand
GTTGCGGAACTCGAGGTCCTTCAGCGCCTTGTCGCGCAGGCCACCGTCCTTCTGGATGGCCATGCCCAGGCTGCTCGCAGCACCGCTGCAGTTGCTTTGGCGGGCGGCGATGATGGCCGCGAGGTAGTGGCCCGTGGCGGTGTCCTTGTCCGTAGCGCCGTCGAGGATCGACTGTGCACCCGCGGCATCGCCACCGAGCAACTTGGCCAGGGCGGCGTTCACGCTCTTGGTGCTGCCGAAGTTGCTGCTCGCGCTACTGTAGTTGCCGTTCTGGATGTCGATGATGCCCTGGTTGTACTTCACCTCGGGACCGGCGGCCGATGCCTTGGCGTACATCTCGGTCGCCTTCTTGCGATCGCCCTTCAAGCGAGCCACCACACCCAGGTTGTTCGTGCTCACCGGGTTGTCCTGGATGCCATTGGCCTTGGTGAACTGGGCGGCGGCCTCGTCCAGCTTGTTCTGCAGCATGTACACGTAACCCACATTGTTGGCACCCCGATAGTCGTTCGGATGCACGCGCTCGGTCTCCTTGTAGATGCGGAGCTGCTCGTTCAGGTCGTTGGTGAGGGTGGCGGCGAAGAGCAGTTCCTCCACGTTCAGGCTATCCGGCATGGTGCGGCTCATCTCGGTGAGCTGGGCATCCGTCTTTCCGATGCGCTGGTAGTTGAACTTCATCTCGCTGCGGCGGAGCTGGGGAAGGATCTGCTCGGCGATCTCCTTGTAGGTGGCCGCCATATTGCGGATCTCCTCTTCACGCTTGGTGAGGTCGGGGTACATCTCCAGCACGCGGAGCACCAGCTCCTTGTCCGGCACGGTGGTGCTCGCCTGCATGGCGCGCTTGAAGCCCTCCCAGTCCTCGCCACGCGGATCCAGGGTGTAGAAGGCGTCGGCCTTGGCGCTGTCGTTCTTGGCGCGGAGCAGTTCGCCCTTCACCCAGCTCTTGGCGCTCTTCGCGCGGTCGTCGGCCAGGTTCTCGTTCTTGCTCAGTTCCCCTTCCGGACTGGCCCAGGCCGAGATGCTAACTCCTTTCGCGGCCAGGTTCGGATCCTTCTTCATCGTCTTGATGAAGTCGGCAAGCGCCTTCACGTCCGCATCCTTCAGCTCGGTCGGGCGCACCGCACTGGAATTCACCAGGTAGTTGATGGTGGCATCCTGGCTGTGGTCGGTGATGCGCTGGAACGCGTCCTTGCCGAGCAGGACCTTGTCATCGCTCACCACCAGATAAGGCGTCGTGATCACGCCGTCGGCGATCTTCACCGGGGTGAACTCGAGCTGCTTCTTCCCTTCCTTGCCTTGCTTGCCCAGGATCTTCACCATGAGCTCGCTCGTCTCCATGGAAGGTGTGAAGGCCACCTTGTGGGAGTAGTTGAAGGCCTTGCCGGTCTCGTAAGGGATCACCGTGTTGTTACCCACGGCACCCTCTCCTTGGAAATAAGCGGTCTTGAATGGGGTCTCCCCTCCGGTGTACACCAAGGTGGGGGTCAGCTCGACCTGTGCCTTCTTGTAGAAGTACTTCCCGGGGAAGTTGCCGTTGATGTTGACTGCAACGGAGTCACCCTGTACGATGAGCGGGTCCGGGTCCACCGTGTACTTGATGTTCTCCACATACTTGTTCATCTTGCCGATACCGCCGCACCCTGCGAGGGCGATCAGGCTGACGGACATGAGGGAGAGTCCCTTCAGGTGACGCTTTTCCATGAAGTTCGATGCTTGGTTCTTGATCTTAGGGCGCAAAACTAACCACCCGTCCGCGAGGCTGTTCGCCCGGCCTTGACGCACTTGTCCACATGCGAGGGTGCATCAGAGGGTGATCACCTGATAGCCTTTCGACACCTCCCCGCTCAGGATCGTGAGGAGTTCCTTGAACGCGGATGCGTCTTTCAGGAGGTCCCGGTCCTGCAGGTCCACCACCAGAACGCGGTCATCCGGCAGTTTCTGCAGGTGGTCCAGGTAGCGTTCCTGCAAGCGGAACAGGTACTCGATGGGGATACTTTGTTCATAAATCCTACCGCGCCCCTTTATACGCTCCTTCACGCGCTCCATGTCCAGATGGAGATAGACGATGACCTCCGGGCGTGGCAGATCAGCGTACATGATCCGGTACAGGTCGCGGAAAAGACCATACTCGTCGGGCTGCAGCGTGACATTGGCGAAAACCACCGATTTACCGATCGAGTAGTCGGCGACGGTACAGGCGCTGAAGAGATCCTGTTCGGTGATGCGTTTGAGCTGGTGATACCGTTGAGCGAGAAATGACAGCTCGACCGAAAAGCCGTAACGCTCAGGATCCTCGTAGAATCTTGGCAGGAAGGGATTGTCCTCGAATTCCTCCAGCACCAGACGGCCGCTCCAAGCCGCGGCCAGGCGCCGTGCGAGGGTGGTCTTTCCGGCCCCTATCAAGCCCTCCACGGCGATGTACGAATGGAAGGGCATCAATGGAGCGGGATCGCGTCGAGGAGTTGAAGGGCCGTTCGATGCAGTACGGGATGTTCCCAACCTGGAAGCAGGTCACAAAGCGGGGCCAGGGCGAAGCGCCGCAAGTGCAAACGCGGATGCGGGACCCACAAGGCCTCGGTCCCCACCACCTCCGAACCCACCAGGAGGATATCAATGTCGATGGTACGGGAGCCCGGTCCACCATCCGCGGAGCGGGTACGACCGAGGACCGCTTCGATGGCCAGGCAGGTCGCCATCAACCGTTCCGGCCCCAAGGCTGAACGCAGCAGGAGTGCCCGGTTCAGGAACAGGGTATCCGAGGTGAATCCCCAAGGCTCGGTCCAATGGTCCCGGCTACGGGCAACGACCGGGGCGATACGCTCGTTGATGGCTGCTTCGGCCAGGTCGCACTGTTGTTCGGGATCGCCCAGATCGCCCCCCAGGAGCAGCACCACCTCGCGTTCCGACATGCGGCAAAGCTATCCTCAAGGGCCTCCCATCCATCGATCGACCCGCTCATGTATCGGCCCACATCACCTGCTGCTGGTCCCGGTAGCTTCGCCCCACGTTAAGACCAAATCCATGCGCCAGTTCCTCAAGTTCATGTTCGCCTCGATGCTCGGCACCCTGTTGATCGGGGTGGTCCTGCTCTTCCTCTTCATCGGTTCGCTGGTCGCCATCGGTAGCGGCATCAGTGCGAACGCGAAGCAGACCTCCGTAAAGGCCGGCAGCATCCTTCACCTTGAATTGGACCAGGCCATCGTGGACCGCGGCTCGGAGGAGGATCTGCTCCTGAACTTCGGCCCGTTCAAGGGGGCGGGCACCGTCGGCTTGAATCAGGTGCTGGCAAGCCTTGAGAACGCGAAGACCGACGATCACATCACCGGCATTCTTCTTGACCTGAGCGGCCTCGAAGCCGGTTTCGCCACCGTGAAGGAGATCCGTGAAAAGCTCGTTCTTTTCAAGAAGGAGAGCGGCAAACCGATCATCGCATACAGCGACACCTATTCGCAGGGAGCCTATTACCTGGCCACCGCCGCTGACAAGGTCTACCTGCAGCCCCGTGGCGACCTCCAGTTCCATGGCCTTCGCAGCGAATACATGTTCTTCAAGGGCATGTTCGAGAAGCTGGACATCGATGTGCAGTTCATCCGGGGCAGCAACAACCGGTTCAAGAGCTTCGGCGAGGTGTTCACGGAGGACCACATGAGCGAGGCGAACCGCCAGCAGAACCGCGTGATCCTGGATGGACTATGGGATGAAGTGCTCACCGCGGTCGGCGGATCCCGCGGGCTGGACAAGGCCCGATTGAACGACATCGCTGACAGCCTGCTCGTGCGCAATGCGGATGATGCACTGCGTCTGGGCATGGTGGACGGAATGATCTATCGTGATGAACTCATCGCCGACCTCCACGAGCGCATGTCCATTCCTACCGACGAGGACCTGGAAATGGTCTCCCTTGGGAAGTATGTCCGTTCCTTCACACCAGCGGACATGAAACGTCCGGCCAGCAATGGCAAGCTGGCGGTGGTCTATGCCGAAGGCGACATCGTATCCGGCGAGAGCAACGAGGGCAGCATCGGGAGCACCGACCTGAGCGCGGCCATCCGTGAAGCCCGGGAGGACAGCACCATCAAAGCGGTGGTCCTCCGGGTGAACAGCCCGGGAGGCAGTGGCCTGGCGAGCGATGTGATCTGGCGTGAAGTGGATCTCTGCGCCAAGGTGAAGCCCGTTGTGGTGAGCATGGGTGATGTGGCCGCCTCCGGTGGTTATTACATCAGTGCGCCCGCCTCGTACATCCTGGCGGAAAGCACCACCATAACCGGCTCGATCGGGGTCTTCGGCATCATCCCGAACATGCAGGGATTCTTCAAGAACAAGCTGGGCATCACCTTCGACGGGGAGAAGACGAACAAGCATGCCGACATGTTCACGGTGAGCCGTCCGCTGAGCGACGAGGAGAAACGCATCATCCAGGGCTACATCGATGAGTTCTATGAAGGCTTCAAGCAACGTGTGGCCGATGGTCGCAAGATGACCGTGGCACAGGTGGACAGCATCAGTCAGGGTCGTGTGTGGACCGGCACGGATGCCCTGCGGCTCGGCTTGGTGGATGGGATCGGGGGCCTGGAGGCCGCCGTGCAGAAAGCCGCCGAACTCGCCGGGATAAGTGACTACAAGCGCGTGGAACTTCCCAAGCAAAAGGACCTCTTCCAGCAGATCATGGAGGACCTGAACGGTACGGCCCGCTCGTGGGTGGCCGCCCAGATGCTGGGTGAGGATGCAGCGATGTTGAAGCAGTATCAGAAGGCGAAGAGCGCCACCGAACGCACCGGCATCCAGGCCCGTATGCCCTTCGACCTGATGGTACACTGACCATCCGGCCGAATGCACGAAGGGCCCCGGAAAACCGGAGCCCCTCGCTTGCCCTAACGATCAGTTCACTGACCAAAACCTACCGGTTGAACGGTGGGTGGACAGGGAAGGTTACGCGGCCGTCCCAGGTGGGTCGATCATGACGTGGTGACCGCTATGGTTGCGCACGTTGAATACCCGGCCATCCTCGAACAAGAGGTACTGGCCCTTGATACCCATCAAGCGTCCGGACACGACCGGTTCCTTCTCGAGGGAAACACTGGTCACCTTGGGCGGGTATGCGAGCACCGGATAAGCGATGTCCATCGGGACCTCATCGAGCAGGAAGTGTTGCTGCAGGTCCTCTCGAAGTGCCAGGCGGGCCTGGTCCCGCGCGGCAAGGAGGGCGTCGTGGTCCGACGGAACGAGCTTCAACATGGCCCGCCAGTTGGTACGGTCGGCCAGCACGCGCTTCAGATCCACTTCGATGAGACCAGCCAATTGACGGTAGGGAACACGAGCGATGATGAGGGCGGCCACCGCACCCTGATCGATCCACCGCACCGGCACCTGGGTACTGCGGGTGACCCCCACCTTGACCGCGCCGGTGTAACTGAGGTAGACGACGTGCTCCGTATCGTGGTGCGCACGCTCCCATTCCGGATCGCGACCCTCACCCAGGTGCGCCCTGCATAGCTCGGGGCGCACGATGCATTCGGCGGCTTCCGGTGCGGACGTGAGGCAGGGGTAACAGAAGCCCTGTGCGAAGAGCTTCTTCACCCGACGGCCGCAGCTCACGCAGCTCAACACCCCGGTGGCACGCAGGGTGAAGGACTGTCCGATGCAAGGGGCAAGCTCCATCGGACCGTCGATCAGGGACAGTGCGTAGGACACCTGTCCATCCAGACCGGCGAGCATCTTGCGCAGGGGGGAACCGTCGTTCATTCGAAGCTGTGCGTATCTTTTGGGCTGAAGATAGGCCCGCCAACACGTCCTCTCCTTCCCACCACCGTGAACGCGCTCGTCTCCTATTTGTTGAAGAAGCGCCTGCAGCAGGTCGACCTGTTCAAGGAGAACCCGCGCATGGCGCAGCTAGAGGTCTTCCATTATCTGGTGCAGAGCGCGCGCTACACCGAGTGGGGACGCAAGCACGGCTACGACGAGATCACCGATCCGGATGAGTTCAGGGAGCGGGTACCGATCCAGGACTACGAGGACGTGAAGCCGTATGTGGCCCGGCTGCGCAAGGGTGAGCAGAACCTGATCTGGCCCACGGATGCACGCTGGTTCGCCAAGAGCAGCGGCACCACCAGTGATCGCAGCAAGTTCATCCCTGTCAGCCGGGAGGCGCTGGAGGATTGTCATTACAAGGGTGGAAAGGACCTCCTCGCCTTCCACTATCAGCAATTCCCGGAAAGCAAGTTGTACCAAGGCATGAGCCTGGTGGTGGGCGGCAGCAGCACCTTGGAGCAGTTCCGTTCCGACGCGTACAGCGGAGACCTCAGCGCCATCATCATCCGCAACCTGCCGATCTGGGTGGAGGTTCGGCGCACACCGGTCATCGAGACCGCGCTGATGGAGAATTGGGAGGAGAAGATCGAGCGCATGGCCCGAGAGACGATGCGCGAGGATGTGAGCTGCATCGCCGGGGTGCCGTCGTGGACCCTGATCCTGATGCATCGCATCCTGGACCTCACCGGCAAGAAGAACATCCTGCAGGTATGGCCCAATCTGGAGCTTTTCATGCACGGTGGTGTGAGCTTCCGCCCTTACCGGGCGCAGTTCGAGGCCCTGATCCCCTCGCCGAACATGAACTACCTGGAGAGCTACAACGCCTCCGAGGGATCCTTCGCCATCCAGGACCGGCGCGGCGCCGACGACATGTTGTTGATGCTGGACTACGGCATCTTCTACGAGTTCATGCCCCTGGAGGAAATGGGTGCTGATAAGCCACGGACCCTGCTCGTCCATGAAGTGGAAGTGGGCATCCCCTACGCCGTTGTGATCAGCACGAACGGAGGGCTCTGGCGCTACATGCCGGGGGACACGGTGCGCTTCACGAGCACGAAGCCGTACCGCGTCCAGGTGAGCGGACGGATCAAGAGCTTCATCAATGCCTTCGGCGAGGAACTCGCGGTGGAGAACGCGGACAAGGGGATCGAGGCCGCGTGCCTCGCAACAGGCGCTGTGGTGAACGAGTACACCGCCGGACCCGTGTACATGGATGCAGAGGCGCGTGGTGGCCACGAATGGATCATCGAGTTCAACACGCCGCCGGCGGATCTCGATGCCTTCGTCCGGGTGATGGACGGGACGATGCGTTCAATCAATTCGGATTATGATGCGAAGCGACGTGGCGACATGGCGCTGCGGCCACCGGTGGTGCATGCAGTGCCGGCTGGCACGTTCTATGCGTGGATGAAGCAACGCGGCAAGCTCGGTGGGCAGCACAAGGTCCCGCGCCTGTGCAACGACCGCCAGTTGCTCGAAAGCCTGCTCGCGCCGGTACCCGCATGACCCGAACCCGCTCCTCCACGCTGCTGTGCTTCCTGCTGCTCGGCGCCTTGTCCGTGGCCCAGTCGAAGGTGGTGGTACCCGGACCCGTGGATGCTTTCACCACGGATGAAGTGGGGAACATGTATGTGCTCCGGGGCGATGAGCTGGAGCTTTACAACGCACAAGGTGCCTCCTGGCTGCGGAACAGCTTCAAGACCTTCGGACCGATCAGCCACCTCGACGCGTTCTATTCCCTGAAGCCCCTCATCTTCTCGCAGGAACAAGGTCAGCTGGCCATGTTGGACAACACCCTGGCCGTGCAGGGCAGCGTGCTGAACCTCCCGCGCAACGGCTATCCGCAGGTGGTGCTCGCGTGTGCCAGCGTGCAGAACGGCTTCTGGTTCTTCGACCAACAGGAGCTCGGCCTGATCCGCGTGGACGCCCAGTTGCGCAAGCTGGCCAATACCGGTCGTCTGGACCAGTTGCTGGGCATCAGTCCAGCGCCCATCGCCATGCAGGAGTTCGACAGTCGCCTCTACGTGAACGATCCCGGGACGGGCATCCTCGTGTTCGACCTCTTCGGAACCTACATGCGGACGATCCCGATCAAGGACGTCAGCAGCTTCGAGGTGCGGACCGGTCTGCTCTACTTCGTACAGGGCGGGATCCCGCAGGTGTATGACATGCGTTCCTTCGCCATTGACCCGATCCCGCTGCCCGACGAGCTGCGCGAAGCCCTGCTCGACTTCCGCATCGAACGCGGCCGTGCCTATGTGCACACGGCGAACGGGATCGTGATCCACGAGGGTGCAGGGCGTCCTTGATCACCCGGTCGCGACCCCACGACTTTTCCACATTGGCCATGCGGTGCCGGGGTGCGGGTATCTTCGCCATCCCTTCCGTACATCATCATGCATATCGCGATCGCAGGCAACATCGGTTCTGGAAAGACGACCCTCACCCAGCTGCTGGCTCGCCACTACAAATGGGACCAGTTGCAGGAGGCGGTGGACAACAACCCCTACCTCTTCGACTTCTACAAGGACATGCAGCGTTGGAGCTTCAACCTGCAGATCTTCTTCCTCAACTCGCGCTTCGAGCAGTTGTTGGAGATCCGTTCCAGCGGTCGCAACGTGATCCAGGACCGCACGATCTACGAGGATGCCTTCATCTTCGCCCCGAACCTGCACGCGATGGGCCTGATGACCACGCGCGACTTCGAGAACTACTTCCGGCTGTTCCAGAACATGGACCACAGCATCACCCCACCGGATCTCCTGATCTACCTGCAGGCTCCCGTGGACAAGCTGGTGAAGCAGATCAGCGAGCGCGGGCGTGATTACGAGAACAGCATCAGCATCGATTACCTCAAGCGTCTGAACGAACGTTACGAGGCCTGGATCCAGACCTACGACAAGGGAAAGTTGCTGGTGATCGATGTGGAGGACAACAGCTTCCACAACGACCCGGAGGACCTGGGCAAGATCATCAGCCGGATCGATGCGGAGATCCACGGCCTGTTCCCGATGGAGAGCAACACCAAGGGTGGCAAGGCGCTGAAGGAACCACCGGCACCCAAGGCCGCCGCCAAGGTGACCAAGACCCCGGCCCCGAGCAAGAACGGCAAGGCGACCACCAAGCCGGCGGCCAAGACCGCGGTCAAGAAGGTGGCGAAGAAGCGGTAAGCCCGCCAGTTCACGACGCCACCGATGGATGACGGCTTCTTAATCGTGCCTAACGTCTTGGACCAAGGGCGCTGTGTAAAAGCGCTTGTACTCATCGCATCGCTGGAGCGCACGCATAGTGCCGTGTTGGCGAGCAAGGATCTGTTCGCGATACGCGATGTCTGTGGGATCCTACCCGAATTAATTCCTGTCGTTTGGACGTCTTCACTTCGTGATCTCGTGTCCCGCTATTGCGGTGAGCGCGCCTTCATCACGAAATCGATCTATTTCGACAAACCGGCAGCAAGCAACTGGTTCGTAGCATACCATCAAGATATCAGCATCTCGGTGGATCGGCGATACGAGGTCGATGGGCTCAAGGGTTGGACATCCAAACGAGGAGTAACCGGCGTGATACCGCCGCCTGCCTTTCTCGAACGCACATTGACAATACGGATCCACTTCGACGATACCGATGGGTCCAACGGTGCGCTTCGTGTGCTTCCGAAAAGTCATACACAAGGCATTCGGAAGGTCCCGACAGTCGTGTCGGAGGAAGTACTGTGCTCGGTCGACAGGGGTGGAGCGATGCTCATGCGCCCGCTTCTGATGCATGCCAGTAGTCGGTCGACCACAGACAAGCCAAGGCGTGTGTTACACCTTGAGTTCAATGATCTCGAGCTACCGGAGCCATTGCGCTGGGCCGAACGCCGAGTTCTTCCAGCATAGT
>JAGQVR010000104.1 GCA_020437875.1 Flavobacteriales bacterium | reverse complement strand
CGCATGTCCGACGGCTTCGATGTAAGGAGCGAGCAGCGCTCCGCCTCCGACAAGGAGATGGAGCAGGTGCTCCGTCCTCGGAAGTTCGGTGAGTTCGCGGGGCAGAAGGCCGTGACGGACAACCTCAAGGTCTTCGTGCAGGCGGCGAAGCAACGCGGCGAGGCCTTGGACCACGTGCTGCTGCATGGCCCGCCCGGCCTTGGCAAGACCACCCTGGCCAACATCGTGGCGCAGGAAATGGGCGTGGGCATCCGCATCACCAGCGGTCCGGTGCTTGACAAGCCCGCCGACCTGGCCGGCCTGCTCACGAACCTGGAGCCGCACGACGTCCTCTTCATTGACGAGATCCACCGGCTGACGCCCGTGATCGAGGAGTACCTCTACAGCGCGATGGAGGACTACCGGATCGACCTCGTGATCGACGCCGGGCCCAACGCGCGTACCGTGCAGATCGCGTTGAACCCCTTCACGCTGGTGGGTGCCACCACACGAAGTGGCCTCCTTACGGCACCGTTGCGCGCGCGTTTCGGGATCAATAGCCGCCTGGACTACTATGACGCGGCCACGCTCCAGGGCATCATCCAACGCAGCGCAGGCCTGCTGAACGTGCCGATCGCCGATGAAGCAGCGGAGGAGATCGCGCGGCGGAGCAGAGGTACCCCGCGCATCGCCAATGCGCTCCTGCGACGTGTGCGCGACTTCGCCCAGATCCAGGGCGATGGAACGATCGACCTCGGCATCGCCCAGTACGCGCTCAAGGCCCTGAACGTGGATGCGCACGGGCTCGACGAGATGGACAACCGGATCCTAGGAGCCATCATCGACAAGTTCAGTGGCGGGCCGGTGGGCCTCAATACGGTGGCCACGGCGGTGGGCGAGGAGGCCGGCACGATCGAGGAGGTGTATGAGCCCTTCCTGATCATGGAGGGTTACCTGCAGCGAACGCCGCGCGGCAGGCAGGCCACGGAGCGGGCCTACAAGCACTTGGGACGGGTGCCGAGCGTGAAGCCCGGAGGCTTGTTCGAGTAGGACGATTTCGGCCAGGGCCGCAGGGGCTCCAAGATCCACCCTTTGTGATTAGTGCTTTTCCGCATCGGATCCCGGATCTTTGGGAAAGCCGGTGCATGTGCGCCATCATGGATGCGACCAGCCATCCATGGAACAGGCCAGCAGGCGATCGGGAACGAAGAGAAGGATGCGCACATCACGGTTGATACTCGCGGACCCATTGGCGATCGTTGCGGAAGGGTTGCGCACCTGGTTGAAGGACCACCCCCGTTACACGGTCGCCGACCATGTGCGATCGGGTCCGGAACTGCTCGATGCCCTGGCGAATTCCACCTATGACCTCGTCCTGCTGGAGGTCTCCCTGCCGAAGATGGATGGGATCGATACGATGCGCGCCATCCGGAAGAGCCATCCCGAACAGTTGGTCCTTGCCTTTTCGGAGATGTTGGAGATCGAGTATGTCAACAGCATGTTGATCGAGGGTTGCGCGGGTTACCTCGCGAAGAGCTGCGAGCCGGAGGAATTGCGATTCGCACTTTCCCAAGTGCTGGCTGGTGACCGATACTTGAGCGATGCGGCGAACAGCGCGGTCGAGAAGGGGTATGCGCATACCTCGAAGCACCCGGGTGGGGCCTACATCGGTCTGACGACCCGTGAGCGCGAGATCATCCGGATGGTGGCCATGGAACGGACGAACGAGGAGATCGCCACTTCCCTATTCATCAGTGTTGATACCGTGAAGTCCCATCGAAGGCAGTTGATGACCAAGCTCAACGTGCGCAACAGCGCCGGTCTGGTGCGTTACGCGGTGGGGCGGAGGTGGGTATGAGCCGGCCGGGCTCTTCGGCCATGTGGCGCTGTTGGCCGAACTTGCGTCACCATGCATGCTTCCAGGGACATCAAGCAGAAGGCTCACGAACTGGGCTTCCTGGCCTGTGGCATTGCCACGGCGGGCTTCCTGGAAGAGGAGGCCCCGAGGCTTGAGCACTGGCTTCGTGAGGGCCGCCATGGAAAGATGGGCTACATGGAGGACCACTTCGACCTGCGGCTGGATCCGCGGCGCCTGGTGGAGGGGGCGAAGAGCGTGATCAGCCTGGCCTACAACTACCACACGCCGGTGCGGCAGGAGGATCCCGAGGCTCCGAAGCTCAGCACCTATGCGTATGGCCGCGACTACCACAAGGTGGTGAAGCAGCGCCTGAAGCCCTTGGTCGCCTTCATCCAGGAGCGATATGGAGAGGTGGCCCTGAGGACCTTCGTGGACAGTGCGCCCGTGTTGGAGAAGGCCTGGGCGCAGCGCAGCGGACTGGGCTGGATGGGCAAGCACACGAACATCATCCGGCAAGGCGTGGGTTCCTTCTTCTTCCTGTGTGAGATCATCCTCGACCTCGACCTGGAGCCGGATGCGCCCGTGACGGATCATTGCGGGACCTGCCGCCGCTGCATCGACGCGTGTCCGACCGAGGCTATCACCCCCTATGCGGTGGACGGCAGCCGTTGCATCAGCTACCTCACCATCGAACTGAAGGACGCGATACCTGCTGAACTGGCGGGCAAGCTGAACGATTGGGCCTTCGGTTGCGACATCTGCCAGCAGGTATGCCCATGGAACCGTTTCAGCACCCCGCACCGTGAGCCGCAGTTCACACCCAAGCCTGAGCTGATGGGGCTGAGCAAGGCCGAATGGCACGGCATGACCGAGATCGTCTTCGACCGGCTCTTCGAGGGAAGTGCCGTGAAGCGGACGAAGTACAGTGGATTACAACGGAACCTGCGTTTCCTGCGTGAGGGGAACTGACTCAGGTCCGCAAGGTGGTCTGGAACACCTCGATGATCACGTCCTTATACATGTGACCGAAGGTGGCGAGGCACCAGGCCTTGAGGACAAGTTGATCATGCTGCCCGAGCCATCGTCGGGCCTTGAGCAGTTCCTTCTTGAATAAACGCTTGTCGAAGCTGACCTTTTGGAGCACTTGTTTGCTGAACTCCATCATCTTCCTTCCCTGGTCCATCATCACGGTTCGGCTTTAGCGAGGTTGAAGGTAGTACGTCCACCGGCGCATGCAAGGGGTATTGGTCGAACGGTTATCCACGATCCCGAAGTCCGGTGGGTGGATAGAACGTGGGCCGTTCGGCACGCGTGTGCAGGAAGTGCCAAAAAGTGTTGTCAGGGCTGGAACTTGCGTTCCTCGGCTTGCATGACCTCCTCGGACCCAGTGTCATAGACCCAGGCCACCAGGTAGAAATTGGCCGTATTCCAAGCAGGGTCCAGGCTGTAGGCTGGAATATCCACGGTCACGGTGTCACCCGCTGCGGCGGAACCCGTCACCACCGGTTCGCCCCAGGTTCCGTTCAGGTTGGCACGCAACATATGGCGGTGGTCATAATCGGGTACATCCGGGGGGCTGGCTTCCGCATCAAGCTGCCAGTCGACCACATGGTCCTCCACCAAGTAGACCACCAGGTTGTGATCGCCTTGAACATCCTCCACGAAGCTCAGCCGGACCTGGGCGCTCAACGCGTCTCCTTGCACCGTGATATCGGTGATCTCCAGATCGAACGCGGAGGGCTCGCCTGCGATCTCGGCCACGGCCGCTCCCCAGCTTCCCTCTGAAACGACAACGCTGTTATCGAAGGGCCGTCGGCTGATGAGTCCTGCCGGGAAGAAGAAGACCTGGAAGGCCTGCTGATAGGTGGTGCCGGCCGGGGTGCGATGGTCCGAGTCATAGATGCCATCACCGATCGGGGCATAGGGCGCGGCGAAGCTACCTGCATGGACGCCCACGAGGATGAGGTTCTCCCCGAAAAGGTCGTCCTGAAGGTCCTGGGCGATGCGTGCAGCCCGGGGACAGTTGTTGCACCGGTGGCCGGTGATGTCCTCCAGAAGGACTTTCCTGACGACGGCCTCACTGGTGTCGCCGCCGCCGTTGCCATTGTTCGCGTTCGGCGGAGTGGGGTCATCCACGTAGTCGCACGCCTGAAAGGTCGAAGCGACGACGCCGAGCGCAAGGAGGAGCTTGGTGATGCGCATGGCTCAGAACGTGCTGGTGATGGTCAAGGTAAGACCGTTGGCGGCCGGCACCTGGCGGCAGACACCGCCCACGCAGAAGATCCCGGCGCGTTGCCGGCCATAGTTCACCTGGAAGCGGTTGCCATGGCGGATGTAGCCTACGGACCCGATCGGGTAGTGGAGCTGCTTGAGGCCCTTGGCCTCCAATTTGTCATCACCGATGTAATTGAACTGGTCCATGGCGGCCACGAACCAATGCGGGCTGAAGGTGAACTCGGCGAGGGCCGTGGCCCAGTTGCCCTGGTCCTGCTTGGTGCTCAAGTGCTGTACCTCGAACCGGACGGAGTTCCTGTCCGTGAAGTTGTGCAGGCCCTCCAACACGAAGATGTCAGCATGAACAGCGGGCTGGCCTGGTTTGCCTTGGATGATGTCGATGTCATACCAGATATTGAGATAGGTGAGCGCGAACTCCCAATTCTCGCTCACCTTCTTCCGCAGCTCGATGTTCATGTCCTGGAAATAGCGCCGCTTCCCGGGACTGAAGAACTCCGTGCGATAGCCTACCCTGGCCGTGGTGTCGTCCGCGGCTCCGAGCCGGGTGGTGTCCAACGCATAGGCCACCGAGTAGTTCAGGGCCAGTTTGGTGCCGTACTTGCCACCGAGCTTGGTGCCCTTCTTCCATTTGTAGAAGAGCTCGCCCTGTGCGGCCACTTCCCCGTTGGGCTGGGTGGCGTACGGATAGAGCGTTGCCGGCAGGTTGTACGTGTGCTGCTTCGCCAGTGGAGGCAGGAAGTTGATGTTCAGGTCGAAGGGTGTGGCCGCGGCGCGGTCACTCTGGAAGAACATGTTGTCGAACGAGTGCGCACCCATGGACAGGCCGAAACCGCGTACCGAATAGGTGGCGTTCACCAGGAGGCCCTGGCCCTCCTTGTAGATGAAGCCGTTCTTGTTGTTCGGGTCGTTGATCTTGTAGGCGTATTCCGTGTAGAGGTTCCAGCGCGGGGTGGTGTAGTTGAGGCGGAAGGCCCAAGCACCCACGTTCTGGGGCAGCTCCAACTGGGGATCCCGGTCCTCCTGGAACTTGCTGACGAAGCCGGCCCCGATGATCAGGTTGTTCGCGCTGGTCCAGCTCGTGTCAAGCAGTTCGCTCAAGGACAGCTCCGCGTCTATCCCCCGCACGATCCCCGGGCCTTTCACCGCCTGGTTCACGAAGCTCAAGCGCTGCTGGCCGATGACCCCTTTCAGGTAAAGGCCGCGCACCGGGCGGTACTTCAGGCGTACCCCGTCCATGGCGTTGTCCACGCCGAGGTAGCGTTCCTCATAGCTCCGGAAGATCATGCCCTGGCCGAACTGCTCGAAGAAGTTGCCGACGGTCACCTCGAGGTCGTCCTGCTTGTACTTGGCATAGCGGTAGCCGATCCCACCACCGGAATAGGCCATCCCGGCGGGGTAGCCGGCCAGTGCCGGGGTGTAGTTCTCGAAGCGGGCGCCCGCTTCGAAGGGGCCGTTCGTATAGATGAGGTTGACCCAGGAATTGGCCGCCAGGCGTTGATCCGGTACAACCGCACCGATGGCGCTGTCCACATTGTAGTACTGGGCATCCGTGCTGAAGTTCCCGTGGATGCCGCCTCCCTGCTGGGCCTGAAGGGCCGGTGCGAAGAGTAGGAGGGGCAGGAGCGCTCGGCCCCGGCTAGCTGGGTGGTTGGCCATAAGGGCGGATCACTTCTTGCCGACGAGCTCCCGCACCTTCTGGTACAGCTCCTTCTCGTCCCCGGGTTCGTAGTTGTTATGCTGATAAACGACCTCCCCCTTTCCGTTGAGCAGAAAGGTATGCGGAACGTTGTTCACGTTGAGCGCCCGTTTCAGATCGCCGTTCGGGTCGAGGTACACCTCGTAATCCCAGTCCTGGCCGTTCACGTACGGGGCCACACGAGCGGTGCTGCGCGCATCATCGATGGAAACGGCGATGAGCTTCACGCCGGTCTCCGACCGCCAACGGTCATACTGATCGGCGATGGTGCTCAACTCGCGCTTGCAGGGGGCGCACCAGGTGGCCCAGAAGTTCACGATGATGGGCTTGCCGTCGTTGCTCCAGGTCTTCGTGTCCACCGTCTTGCCATCGAGGGAACGGAGGGTGACGGAAGGAAGGTGGATCTGGGCGGCGAGGCTGACGGGGAATGCCAGGACGATCAACGAACTGAGGAGTGTCTTCATGGTCTTGTTGGTTGGAAATGGAAGGTCGGCGTCCGAAGATGCGAACATCGTACCGGAACGCCGACCTTCCTATTCCCGCTGGGGCTTACTTGGTCAGATTCACCGTGCGGCTGGCGCGGAAGCCGTCCGCGGTGATGTGCACGAAGTAGACACCATCGTTCAAGCTGCTGAGGTCGAGCACTTCACGCTGGGTACCGCCGTTGAGCGGGCGGTTGATGCCGTACACGCGCTCACCCAAGGTGTTGAACACCTCGATGCTGGCATTGCCGGAACCCATCGAGGCATCGAACATCAGGTTCAACGCACCGTTCGTCGGGTTCGGGAAGACGCGCAGTTCCTGACCGGCCTCGTTCTCCTCCATGCCCACGAGCACCGGCGCCAGAGCGGCCTGCAGGATCTCCTTCGTGGAGACGTTCTGCACGAAGGCGACCACGGTCACATCCTGGACACCACCATCCCAGAAGTTGTAGTTCCCCTGGGCAGGGCCGCCAAAGACCATGGTGTACTCGCGGTTCACGGTCTGGGTGACGTCCTCCGCGAACGGAGTGAGGGTGTTTCCCTGGCCGTTCGGCAGCATCTTGCGCTGCACGAAATGGAACTCATCCTGGGTGGTCGTGGAAGCCGCGTAGTCGTACCCGTTCTCCACGAGCCCGATGTGCAGCTTGTGGGTGCCGGTGTATTCCCACAGGGGGGTCACCTCGGCGGTCACGTTGATGGTGTTGCCATTGGTCCAGTAGGAGAGTTGGAGATCGACGAAGGCGTTACGCGCGGCCTGGTCCTGGATGTAGCTGGCGCCGACACTCGTCATCGGCTTGCCATCGATGAAGAGGTCCGGGATGCCAGTGACACCGTAGTAGGACTTCCGCGTGTTACCGTCCGGGTTGTAGCTTGGATCGTTGCCCGGTGAAGGCCAGTTCATGTGGTACTTGATCGCTGCGATGTTGTTGCCGGCCTGGTTGGTGTTCAAACTGGTCAACGTAGGCCCGAAGGTCACGTTCAAGCTGGCGCAGGGAGGGCAGGTGGAGCTGGTGAATTGCTCAATGATGGTGGTACGCGGTGCGCTCTGGTCGGCAACGCCCACGTTCTGGTCCAGCAGGTCGTTGGATGCCACGCCGTCGGCCGGAACATCACTGATATCGACCGCGATCGAGTGGCTGCCCAGGCTCGCGCTCCAAGGCGTGGGGTGCGAGAAGGTGTAGGACTCACCGGGATCGATGCTGGCGGTCACCGGCACGCTGACGGGCGTCCCGCCATCCACCGTGTAGGTCAGGGTGAAGCTGGTGATCGGGGTCACACCCGTGTTCACCACACTACCCGTGATGGTCAGGTCACCCTGGACCACCACCGGCTCCATGGTCAAGTTCTCCACGGCCAGGTCGGTACCCAGGAAGACCTGGGAGGTCTGGCTGCTCGCGAAGGCACCACCCGAGGCCACTTCCAGACCATCAACGACCACCGTGTATCCACCTTCACCATAGGCGCAGCACCAGCCATCGCCATAGGAATCTTCGGCGTGGAAGAAGATCTGGGTGCCGACGGGCACGCACACCGTAACAGGGTCCAGTGGATATTCCCCATTGGCGGTCGCGTTGGCATACCCATCGCCGCTCGCGTAGACCGGGGTGTTGTTCGGACCGGTCAGCGACCAGGAGATCTCCGAACCGTAGCGGTCCAGTACAACGTTCACCGTCACCTCGGACTCACCGACCGGGCATTGGGCGTTCACTTGGGTCGACACCAAGGAGATGGCGGCGACGAGGAGTAGATTCTTCTTCATCAAGAGCGGTTGTTGGTTCGTAGGGATCGAGGGCGTTGCTATTTTTCCAGTCGGTCAAAAGTAGACGGGGTGCGGAACCGTGAGCTGGGTTTGTCGGGCATGCCTTGGGATCCTATCTGGCCACGCGTGACAACGGATAGGGATGCATTGAACGCCTCGGTGGACTCCCGGCCTTACATTTGCATGGAAGCCGCAATGGCTTCCCGAACGATAACCAAGATGAAGTTACGCTACGCGCTCATTCTCCTCCTTCCAGCATTCGTCCTTCAGACGAACGCACAACTGCTGACCCTTACTGACGAAGGTGGGGGCACCGTTGCGAGTGGAAGCACTGTCGTCCACTACGGAGATGTGATGAACGAGTTGGAGCAGGTACACCTTACAGCGACCTTGAACGGTGCTGAGTCGAAGGAGGTGAACATGCGTCGGTTCGAGATCACCGTGCAGCCGGGGACCCAGAACTACTACTGCTGGGGTGTTTGCTACGATGCGCTGGACGCCGGTGTTCTTCCGATCTGGAATTCCCTGGGCATCCATTCGCTGGACATGGACGGTGGGGTTCCGGTGAACAATTTCACCGGCTATCATAGGCCCCAAGGTCTCGAGGGCACGAACACCTACCGCTACATCTGGTTCGATGTGGACAACCGTGACGATAGTGTATGGGTGGACATCGAGTTCCAGATCACGGCCGTTGGGATCGAGGAGAATGCGGCGAGCGCCAGTCTCAATGTGTTCCCGAACCCCTCGAAAGGAGCTGATGTTCAGTTCGAGGTGGACATGGCCACCGTCAGCGGAGCTACTGCCCTGGTGATCCACAATGCGGTCGGACAGCGTATCCGTACCACGCCTATCCGGAGTGGCCAGCCCATCGCACGGCTTTCCACGGAGGGCCTGGCACCCGGCCTCTACTTCGCGACGCTGGATCAACAAGGGCGCAGCCTGGTCACCCAGCGTTTCGTTGTCAGCGGTCGCTGAGCGTACCAATGAGATGTGAGGCCAGCGCTGGCATGCCAGCGCTGGCTTTCTGTTTCCAGTGGGTGGCACGGCCCAGCCCAGGTGGAAGCTCCATCGGGTCGACCAGATGGAGCGGTGCGGTCGGGTTCAAGTAGTGGAGCAAGCCAGCCGCTGGGTAGACCTGCAGGGAGGTGCCCACCACGATGAGCACTTCGGCCTGGGCAACGAGTTCGGCGGCCGCTTCGATCATCGGAACCGGCTCGCCGAACCAAACGATGTGCGGGCGCAGTTGGGATCCCAGCGGGCACAGCTCACCCCACCGCAGGGATGGTCCGTTCACGGGTGTGATGAAGGTGGGGTCGACCGTGCTGCGGGCCATGGTCACCTCCCCGTGGAGGTGGAGGACACGGGTGCTCCCCGCCCGTTCGTGCAGGTCGTCGATGTTCTGGGTCACCACGTCCACATCGAACCACTTCTCAAGCTCCGCGATGGTGCGGTGCGCGGCATTCGGCTTGGCGGCGAGGACCTGGGCCCTGCGCAGATCATAGAAGTGGAGCACCTTCCGTGGGTCTCTTTCCCAGGCTTCCGGGGTGGCCACCTCCTCAATGGGGTATCGTTCCCAAAGCCCGTCCGCATCCCGGAAGGTCCGCAGTCCGCTTTCCGCGCTCTCGCCGGCTCCGGAGAACACCACCTATCGCTGTTTCCGCATCGTGTGCCGGCCAGGCGATGGGGATCCTGGACGGGA
>JAGQVR010000103.1:5821-9767 GCA_020437875.1 Flavobacteriales bacterium | reverse complement strand
GTGGTGTCCACATGGCCCTGGACCATGTGCCCGTCCAAGCGATCACCCAGGCGGAGGCAGCGCTCCAGGTTCACCAGGGAACCGACCTCCCAACCACCGAGGTTCGTGCGGTCCAGGGTCTCCTTCACCGCGGTCACCTCATACCGATCCGCTGCGATGGACACGACCGTGAGGCAGACCCCTTCATGTGCAATGCTCTGATCCACCTTCAACTCGGAGGCCATGGCGGCACGGATGGTGAAGTTCCGGTTCGAACCCTCGTTCCGCACGGCCACCACCTCCCCTACCGCTTCAATGATCCCGGTGAACATCAGTTGACGTTGCCTCGCGCTCCGCTACCCTGGATGTGGACATAACCTTTCAGCTCGATCAGCTCATCGCCGGCCAGGCGTGTGAACGTGACCAGGCAGAGGTAGTAATAGACACCGTCCGGTAGTGGATCGTTCGTGTCCAAGTAGGTCCCCTTCCAGTCGATGTCCGGATCGGTGGTGGTGAACACCACCTTGCCCCAGCGGTTGAACACCTGCAGATCGATCCGTTCCACACCACGGTAAGGGAATGGGCCGAAGAGGTCGTTCGTTCCATCGCTGTTCGGCGTGAAGATGTTGGGCAGACTGTACTCGGGACAGTTATCGCCGCAGACAGGATCCACGAAGGCGCTCTCATTGCCCACGGTGTCCAGGGCGGTCACCTGGTAGCAGCCGGCCACCGAGCTTCCGTTCACATGCTGATAGGTGGTGTTCTCCGCACCCGAGATGATCGCGATCAACTGGAAAGCTCCGCCGATGCTGTCGGTGAAGTAGATGCGGTAGCCCTCGGTATCATCGGCGCAGCTCTCGTTCGGGTTGTTCCAGGTGAGCGTGTTGAGCGGTTGTTCGCAATCATTGTCGATCACCACCGTGGGCGAACAGGGCGGCGTTCGGTCCACGGGCATGGCGCAGACCTCCTGGCTCCAGTTCAACAAGGGCGAGGCAATGGACGCATCGCTGTAGGCGCCCGAACTGATCACGTAGTAGCAGTATTCCTGCCCGTTCACCAGACCGGTGTCCACGAAGCTGGTCGTGGTACTGGTACCGACCGAGGTCCATGTACCACCGATGTCCCGGAAGACCTCGTACGAACTGTTCGTCCAAGGCGTGTTCAGGCTCCAAGAGATCGTGAGCTGCTCATCATCGGGTCCAGCACTGATGAAGACCGATGAAGCCGGGCTGCTGCTGCCGATCACGTCAGGCTCCGACTGGTCCGCACGACCGATCAACTCCACGCGGTACACGTACGGCTGCGTCTCCGTATCCAGCCCGGTCACGATGAAGCTCGTATCGGGATGGGCCAGGAAAGGATGTGCCGGACTCGTCCAGATGAGTTCCGTGGCGTTCGAGAGTCCCGTGCCGCGGTACAGGTTGAAGTGGTAGGGGCCTGGTCGTGCGATGGTGTCCAGGTCGTAGGCGTTGCTCCACGCGACGGTATCTACTCCAGTGGTCACATCCGTGATCCCGACGCTCACCTTGGTGATCACGGGTACCTGTCGGTCGAGCATGGCGCAGAACTCGATACTGGCGTAACTCTGGGCACCATCGGGGAAGACGGCCACCACCATGTAGCAATACTCATTGCCGATCACCAGGCCGGCATCATCCACATAGCTCGTGTTGTCCAGGCCGGAGTTCGTGCCGATCAGCGAATAGCCAGTGTAGGCCGGCACACCCAGCTCACAATGATCGGGTACGAAACCGTAGGATCCGCTCCGTCGATAGATCAGATAGCTCACCACATTGCTGCACACGCTCACGTCCCACTGCAGTTCGATCGCATCGCCCACCGGTGTCGCCGAAGGGTTCTGCGGCGCCGGACCCACCACCTTCACCATCATGGTCTCGTAGGCCTGCAATTGCACCGGCTGCCAGTTGTCCGTGGCGTTGAACACGAGCATGTACGGCTGAGAGCGCACATGGGCGCAGTTGGTGCTCCAGTTGAAGATGCCGTTCACGGGATTGCCTGGCGAGGGTTCGATGAAACTGGCGGGTGAACTGGCCAGGGTGAAAGGCTGGCCAAGCGCTTCCAGCGTGACATCCTGGTCGCTGTTCGGGTCCGAGGCCTGCACGGTGAAGTTCAGGAAGGTCCCTGCCAAGACACAGGTATCGTTCTGCGCACTGATCACCGGTGGTTGGTTGTTGCAGGGCACCACGGTGATCTGCATGTCGCGTATCACGTATCCTAGCTCGCGCCACACACCGTTCACCAGACGCCATTCGCGCACGATGAAGGCGATGTTGTATTCACCCGCCAGCGTGGGTGCGTTCCATGTGATGGTCCCCGTGATCGGGTCGATCCCGTAGTTGGGACCGGGAAAGGTGTATCCGGCGATGGGCAGGCCGAAGCGCCCAAGGCAGGCCGTAACCTCGAAGGAGAGGCTGTCCCCATCCGGGTCATAGGCCGCCGGGTTGTGCACCCAAGGCTGGTTGAGGCAGGCGTCCTGGATCGGGGAATTGAGGAAGCGTGGGGAGCAGTTGCTCCCGGTCAACGGCGAGATGCGCAATAGGGTCTGTACGCTGAAGGATTGGGCGATGGAGTTCGGCACATTGATGACGCCACCATTCCGGTTCCTGTCATCGATCATGATCTCAAAATCTCCCGGACCAGTGTACGTGTGCGTTGTCAGGTACTCACTTCGTCGGAGATCCTGTAATGGGAAGTCCTGAATGTCTGTCCGGGGGATCGTATCCCATATCGGTGAATCGCCGTAGTTGATCTCCAACTCAGGCCTGTCTGCAGCTGCACTCAGCTTCGTATGCGTGATGACCTTGATCTCATAGAGCAGCCCCCCGAGATGACACACGATGATCTCCCCGGCACGGTTGTGCGTGGCATGGGCCACCGTTGCCGAACCAAGGACGACCAGCAGGAGTAGGGAACGAAGCGCGCGCATCCGTAGACCGTACAAAGTACGGCATTCCACCACCGGCGAACGCAGCCGTTCGATGCGCCATTGCGCGCGTTCCCCGGCCTGGAGCCGGCAGACGGGTCCAACGGGACCGCTATCCGTGGACGGCTATCTTCGGCCCACCCATTCCTGAACCGCGATGATCACCCTTACCAAGAGCACACGACCCGCTGCGGCACGGGATACCCTCGTCATCCTCAACGATGTAGGCCAGCTGCGCGCCCTCGACCTCGAGCGTGGCGACCGGCAATACCTGATCGAGCAGCTCAACGCCGACCCCCAGTTGGCCGTGTGCGATGTGAGCGGTCGGCTTGTCCTCGTACACCTGGTCCAGGATGCCGCTCGGTCCCGGCAACTCGAAAAGGCTCGCCGCGCAGGCGATGCGATGGTGGCCCGGCTGAACGCTGCGAAACGGACGGAAGCCCAGCTCATCAGTTCACAGGACGATACGGACCTCACGCTGGCCCTGGCCGAAGGTGTCGCGCTCGGGAACTACGCATTCCGCAAGTACAAGAGCGACGAGAAAGGAGCGCCCTCCATGGAGAAGCTGTCCATCGTGGCCAAGGAGGTGAGCACCAAGGCCGTGGAGGAGCTGGAGGACATCGTGGACGCCACCTACGTGGCCCGCGACCTGGTGAACGAACCGGTGAGCTTCCTCAATGCCGTGCAGTTGGGTGCCGAGATCAGGACATTGGCGAAAAGCTCCGGCTTCAAGGTGGAGGTGATGGAGAAGGCGCGGATCGAAGCGCTCGGGATGGGTGGCCTGCTCGCGGTGAACAGGGGCAGCCTCGACCCACCCACCTTCAGCGTGCTGGAGTGGAAGCCGAAGAACGCGGTGAACAAGAAGCCGATCGTGCTGGTGGGCAAGGGCGTGGTCTACGACACCGGCGGCCTCAGCCTGAAGCCCACGCCCAACAGCATGGACCAGATGAAGTGTGACATGGCCGGTGCCGCCGCCGTGGCCTGCGCCATCGCCCTGGTGGCCAAGCAGGAGCTGCCCGTGCA
>JAGQVR010000103.1:0-5721 GCA_020437875.1 Flavobacteriales bacterium | reverse complement strand
GTGATCGGCCTGGTGCCCGCCACGGACAACCGACCCGGTGGCAATGCCTATGCACCGGGCGACGTGATCCGCATGCACAGCGGCCTGACGGTGGAAGTGATGAACACCGACGCCGAAGGCCGGCTGATCCTCGCCGACGCGCTGAGCTATGGCGAACGTTACAAGCCCGAGCTGGTGATGAGCATCGCCACGCTCACCGGAGCCGCCATGCGCGCCATCGGCACCTACGGCACGGCGGTGATGGGCACGGCGGACGAGAACGCCTTCAGCCGCCTGGAGACCGCCGGGGAAACGGTCTTCGAGCGCACGGCCCGCCTGCCCTTCTGGGAGGAATACGACGAGGAGATCAAGAGCGACATCGCGGACATCAAGAACCTCGGCAGCGACCTGGCCGGCGCACAGACCGCCGGGAAGTTCCTGGCGCGCTTCACCACGCATCCATACATCCACCTGGATATCGCCGGACCCGCCTTCCTGAACCGCAAGGATGGCTACCGTCCGAAGGGCGGCACGGGCGTGGGCGTACGGCTCTTCTATGAATTCATCAAGCAGCGCGCGAAGAAGTGATCTTGTCTTTCCGGGCCTGACCCGGGATCACGAAATTGTTCTTCGATCGAAGCGAACCTGTTCCGTCGACCCTTCGGATCGACACAACCAATGACCCAGCACCACGAAACCCCACCCCTCCGCGTCGGCATCACTTGCGGCGACCTCAACGGCATCGGCATCGAAGTGGTGTTGAAGTGCTTCGAGGACAGCCGCATGCACACGGACATCACACCTGTCCTTTACGCCAATGCCCACGCGGTGAGCCATCACCGGAAGGCCTTGAAGCTGGATGATGTGCAATTCCAACGGGTGAACGATGCGCGCGATGCCGTGCCCCGCAAGTTCAACGTGGTGAACGTGTGGGAGGAGGACGTGGCCATCGAGTTCGGGAAACCCTCAGGCCAGCTCGCCACCTACGCGATCAAGAGCTTGGAGGCGGCCGCCCAGGACCTCGCGAGCGCCAAGATCGATGTGCTGGTGACGGCGCCGATCGACAAGCACGCGATGCAACAGGCCGGTTTCGCCTATCCAGGCCACACCGAATACCTGCAACATCTGGCAGGCGGCGATGGGGAAGTGCTGATGCTGCTCGTGGGCGATGGCTTGCGCGTGGGCACGGTCACGGGCCACATCCCGATCAAGGACGTGGCGAACGCGATCACCACGGACAGGATCATCGCGAAGGCACGGCTGCTCCATCAGAGCCTGCTGCGCGACTTCGGCATCGTATCACCGCGCATCGCCCTCCTCGGCCTTAACCCGCACGCGGGCGATGGAGGTGCCCTCGGCAGCGAGGACAAGGAACGCATCGCCCCGGCCGTGCGCCGCCTGAACGATGAAGGCATCACCGCCATGGGCCCTTACGCCGCTGATGGCTTCTTCGGCAACGGCAGTTACAAGCACTTCGACGGTGTGCTGGCCATGTACCACGACCAGGGCTTGGCCCCCTTCAAGGCCTTGAGCTTTGGCCACGGGGTCAACTTCACGGCCGGCCTGCCCATCGTGCGCACCAGCCCGGACCACGGCACCGGCCTCGATATCGCCGGGCAGGGGGTGGCCAGCGAAGGCAGTTTCCGCGCCGCTGTATGGATGGCTGGGGACATCCACCGCAACCGGGAGGTGTACAAGACCATCGGGGTCAACCCCTTGCAGCCTCAGAAGCGGGAGAAGGAAAGAAAGGAGGGGTAGGTGCCTTGGTCCCAGGGAGCGTCTTCTTCACCCCCAACGATCCGTTGATCCACCGCCTTCCGGATCGCCCGGAACAGCTACATTTGCGGTCCGCTTCGCGGGAGGGGTATCCCTATGGAACCACTGAAGGACCATACCATCGAGTTCACCGGCCTGAAGGACGGGCTCCACGAGTTCCGATTCGTGCTGGAGCAGCCCTTCTTCGACGCTTCTGCCGAGGAGGAGTGGCAGGGCGGCCAGGTGACCATGGACGTGAAGCTGGAGAAGAGCACTTCCCTGTTGGTGGTGGACATGAGCGCCAAAGGCACGGTGAAGGTGCACTGCGACCGCTGCGATGCGCCTCTGGATCAACCTGTTGAGGGTGACCAGCGCCAGATCTTCAGCCTTACCGGGGGCGACCCCACCGACGATGACGAACTCGTGAGCCTGGACGACAAGGCCCACAACATCAACCTGACCCATTACTTCTACGAGTGCCTGCGATTGGCCCTGCCCATCCGCCACGTCCACGCCCCCGGGCAGTGCGACCCCGAGGTGGAGAAGGTGCTGAGCAAGCTGGTCGTGGACCAAGAACCCGGCCCCGACCCGCGATGGGAGGTGCTGAAAGACCTACAGAACAAGGAGCGCAGCTCCTAAGCACGCAGAGCCATGCCAAACCCGAAGCGACGTTTCTCGAAGACCCGTACGGCCACCCGCCGCAGCACCTACAAGGCCACGGCCCCCACGGTGACCAAGGACCCGAACACGGGTGAGACGCACCTGCGCCACCGCGCCTACAAAGTGGGGGAAGACCTCTACTACAACGGCAAGTTGGTGGTGTCCGGTAGCGAAGCGGCCGAGTAAGCCATCGTGCTGAACCTCTCCCTTCCAGCCCTCGCACCATGAGGATCGGACTGGACATCATGGGCAGCGATCACGGCCCCGCCGTGCCCGTGCGTGGCGCCGTCATGGCCCAACGCGAGCTGCCCGCTGACGTGCGCGTCGTGCTCATCGGCGATGAGGCGCGCATCTTGGAGCTGCTGGCCGCTGAGGGTGCGGACCCGGCCGCTTTCGATATCGTCCCCAGCCAGGACGATATCACCATGAATGACAACCCCACCAAGGCCTTCCAAGCGAAACCGAACAGCAGCATCAGCCTCGGTTTCCAACAGACCAAGGCCGGGAAGATCGACGCCTTCGCCAGCACGGGCAACACGGGTGCCATGCTCGTGGGCAGCATCTTCATCCTGAAGCCGATCACCGGCGTGCTTCGACCCTGCATCCCCACCCTCGTACCGAAGGAGGGCGGTGGTATCGGCGTCTTGCTCGATGTGGGGGCCAACGCGGATTGCAAGCCTGACGTACTGGCGCAATTCGGATTGCTGGGTTCCCTGCTGGCCGAGCATGTGTACCATGTGCCCACCCCGAAAGTGGCGCTCCTGAACATCGGCGAGGAGGAGAAGAAGGGCGACATTTTGCGCCAGGCCACCTTCGAACTGATGAAGGAGCAATCGCAATATGTCTTCGCAGGTAACGTGGAGGGCCGCGACGTCTTCACGCCGAAGGCCGATGTGATGGTCTGTGATGGCTTCACCGGCAACGTGGTGCTGAAAGTGATCGAAGGCTTCCATGACCTGCTTGAAGCGCACGGCGTGGACGACCCCTTCCTGCACCGCTTCAACTACGAGAACTACGGCGGTCTGCCCGTGCTCGGGGTGAACGGCAATGTGATCATCGGCCACGGCATCAGCAACGATATCGCCATCAAGAGCATGGTGCTGGCCACCCGCGAGGTGGTCCTGAGCAAATTGAACGATCGGATCCGGGAGGCGCTGGTGTGAACCGCAGCGCGCTCGATGGTTCTGTTGTCGGTTGATGGTGAGACCACCGTCGCACCGTGCAATACACAGGCCACCGTGGTAGTGGACCCACGGACCACCTACGACCAGGTCTCTACCCCTCCTGCACCCTCGTAGAGAACGAACCTCGTACCGCTCCCATCAATACCTTGGCTCCGCCTAATCCCCAGTTGATGAAGACCCGTGCCGCCATCACCGCTGTGAACGGATACCTGCCCGAGTTCAAACTGACCAACCAGGTGTTGGAGACCATGGTGGAGACCAGCGACGCCTGGATCACCGAACGCACCGGGATCAAGGAGCGCCGCATCCTCACCGGCAAGGACCAGGGCCTGAGCGTGATGGCCATCGAAGCGGTGAACGGATTGCTGAAGAAGCGGGGCATCAGCGCCGAGGAGATCGACCTGATGATCGTGGCCAGTGTGACGCCGGACCGCGTGTTCCCAGCCACGGCGAACATCGTGTGCGATGCGATCGGCGCGAAGAACGCCTGGGGCTTCGACCTGATGGCCGCCTGCAGCGGCTTCCTCTACGCACTTAGCACGGGCAGCCAGTTCATCGAGAGCGGCAAGCACAAGAAGGTCGTGGTGGTGGGTGGCGACAAGATGAGCTCCATCATCGACTACGAGGACCGCGCCACCTGCATCATCTTCGGTGATGGCTGTGGAGCCGTGCTCCTGGAGCCGAACGAAGAAGGCTTCGGGGTGATGGACAGCATCCTGCGCAGCGATGGCAGCGGCTGCCAGTACCTGCACCAGAAGGCCGGTGGGAGCTGGCGCCCGAGCACCGAACGCACCGTGGAGCGCAAGGAGCACTATGTGTACCAGGAGGGCAAGGCCGTGTTCAAGTTCGCTGTGACCAACATGGCCGACGTGAGCGCCGAGATCATGGAGCGCAACGGCCTCACCGCCGATGACGTGGCCTGGCTGGTACCACACCAGGCCAACAAGCGTATCATCGACGCCACCGCGCACCGCATGGGGCTCGATGACAGCAAGGTGATGGTGAACATCGAGAAGTATGGCAACACCACCAGCGGAACACTGCCCTTGTGCCTGTGGGAATGGGAAAGCCGTCTGAAGAAGGGCGACAACATCATCCTCAGTGCGTTCGGCGGTGGCTTCACCTGGGGTGCGATCTGGCTCAAGTGGGCCTATAACAGCTGATCTTCAGCCGTTTAGCTCACGATCATCCCAACTTCCTCCACTCTGCTACCTTCGCCTCTCTTCCGTTGTGCGTTAGCCGCCACGAAAGACGATTCATGTCGGCCAAACAAGAGCAAGCCCCAATGAACCTTTCCCAGATCCAGGACCTGATCAAATTCGTCGCCAAGAGCGGCGTGAGCGAAGTCGAGATCGAGCAGAAGGACTTCAAGATCACCATCAAGACCCCGGCGGGGAAGAAGGAAGTACAGGTGATCGCCGCACCGGCCCCGGCCTATGCCGCACCACTTCCAGCACCCGTGGCCGCTCCGGCGCCAGGGCCTGCAGCAGCTCCAGCCGCTGCCGCGGCACCCGCAGCGGACTCCAAGTACGTCACCATCAAGGCGCCGATGATCGGCACCTTCTACCGCGCTGCCGGACCGGGCAAGCCGGTGTTCGTGAACGTGGGCGACGAGGTGAAGCCGGGCAAACCGATCTGCATCATCGAGGCCATGAAGCTCTTCAACGAGATCGAGAGCGACGTGGCGGGCAAGATCGTGAAGGTGCTGGTAGACGACGCCAAGCCCGTGGAGTACGATCAGCCCTTGTTCCTGGTCGATCCTTCCTGAACGCAATGAACCGCGGAGCACGCAGAGAACGCGGAGGATGCGTGCGTGTTCCGGCGGTAACGGGAAGCAGCTCCTGTTCGATGATGACCAGGAACGGCTTCCAGGGTCCACCCAGCGTCCTCTGCACCCTCTGCGGTTAACTCAGGCAGCATGTTCAAGAAGCTCCTCGTCGCCAACCGCGGCGAGATCGCCCTGCGTGTGATGCGCAGTGCCCGTGAGATGGGCATCGCCACGGTGGCGGTGTATTCCGAGGCCGATGCCGGTGCGCCCTTCGTGCGCTTCGCCGACGAGGCCGTGTGCATCGGGCCACCCCCGAGCAGGGAGAGCTACCTGCGCATCGACAAGGTGGTGGAGGTGTGCCGCGAGCTGAAGGTG
>JAGQVR010000102.1 GCA_020437875.1 Flavobacteriales bacterium | reverse complement strand
GGACGCCAAGCCCTACCTGCCGATCTTCATGACGGAGACGCTGAGCGACGTGTACTACCGCCAGCAGCCGAAGAAGCAGCGCGAGTTCATCCGGGGCACCAAGGTGAGCGGTGTGGAGAACGAGAGCATCGGTCGCTTCATGGGCGACATGTACCAGAACGTGAACATCTACGAGAACTTCCTGGTGATCTTCGGGAAGAACTTCATCAGCCCCATCGCCGACGGTGGTCGCGGCTACTACGACTACTACCTCACCGACAGCGCCTTCGTCGGGAAGAACTGGTGCTACAAGCTCACCTTCACGCCGAAACGGGTGCAGGAACTGGCCTTCACCGGGGAGATGTGGATCAGCGACACCACCTACGCCGTGCACCGGATCGAAGCGGGGATCGCCAGTGGGGCCAACCTCAACTTCGTGCAGGGC
This sequence comes from Flavobacteriales bacterium, assembly GCA_020437875.1. GTDB lineage: Bacteria > Bacteroidota > Bacteroidia > Flavobacteriales_F > PHOS-HE28 > PHOS-HE28. The sequence goes on along the minus strand of JAGQVR010000102.1, from coordinate 9,386 downwards.
TTCTGGGTGAAGCAGCAGTACGACCAGGTGCAGAACGAGGTTTGGATGCTCACCCGCGATGAGCTGGTGGTGGACCTGAACGTGATCCGCGACACCGGCGAGAAGAACAAGAACGCGGTGCAGGGCTTCTACGGGCGGCGCACGGCCACCTACCGCGACTTCCTGATCAATGAACCGCGCGAGGATGCGTTCTACGAAGGTGTGGACGATGTGGTGGTCGAGCTCGATCCGTTGAGCCTCGGTGCCGATTATTGGGACCAGAACCGCCACGTGCCCCTGACGGCGAAGGAGAACGCGATCTACCACATGGTGGACACCATGAAGACGATCCCGCGCTTCCGGACCTATGTGGACATCATCAGCACGCTGGCCACGGGCTATTACGAGAAGGGGAAGATCGAGATCGGACCCTACTTCACAACGGTGAGTTACAACCCGGTGGAAGGCATGCGTTTCCGGCTGGGCGGCCGCACGAGCAACAGCTTCAGCAACTGGGTGGAGTTCGAGGGCTACTCGGCCTATGGCCTGCTCGATGAACGGTTCAAGTTCGGCCTGGCCACACGGGGCTTCATTAGCAAGGAACCACGCCTGCTCTACCGCGCCTCCTACAAGCACGATGTGGAGCAGCTCGGCCAGAGCACCAACGCCTTCCGGAACGACAACATCCTGGGCAGCTTCTTCCGCCGGAACCCGAACACCAAGCTCACCGATGTGGAGCAGTGGAAGGCCAGCCTCGAGCGGGAGTGGTTCAGCGGATTCACCAGCGAGGTGATGGTGCGCTACCGGACGCTGCAGGCGCTCGGCGACCTCCGCTACACGCGGCTCTCCTTCGAGCCCCTGCCACGTCTGGACAACGTGGGCAGCATCCGCACCGCCGAGGTGAGCCTGAACACCCGCTTCGCCTATGGCGAGAAGTACGTGAGCGGGGAGTTCGACCGGATCGCGGTGGGCATCCTCAAGTACCCGACCATCGAGCTGCACCTGGCCTACGGCGTTCCCGGCCTGCTCAACAGCGACCACGAATACACGAAGGTGGTGGCCCGCAGTTACAAGCGTTGGCAGTTGGGCACCGCGGGCTGGACGCGTACCACCATCGAAGGCGGACGCATCTTCGGCACCCTGCCATATCCGCTGCTCGTGATCCACAGCGGCAACGAGACGTTCTACCTGGACGATGCCTCGTTCAACACCATGAACTTCTTCGAGTTCATCAGCGATCGCTACGTGCAGCTGTTCGCCGAACACCACTTCGAGGGGCTCTTCTTCAACCGCATCCCCTTGCTGCGTCGCCTCAAGTGGCGCGAGGTGGCGACCTTCAAGGCGGTTGCTGGCGACCTCGACCAGAAGCATAGCGACGAACTCCTCTTCCTGCCCGGCATGTACGCGCTCTACAACGGTCCCTTCATGGAGGCGAGCGCCGGCATCGAGAACGTGCTGAAGGTGCTCCGCTTCGACATCATCTGGCGCCTGCGCTACAACGATCATCCGCGCACCGCACCGTGGGCTTTGCGCGCCAAGCTCTACATCAACTTCTGATCGCCGATGCTGCGCGCCGAGAACATCTTCAAACGGTACAAACGCCGCACCGTGGTGAATGGCGTAAGCGTGGAGGTGAAGCAGGGCGAGATCGTCGGGCTGCTTGGTCCGAATGGCGCGGGGAAGACCACCAGCTTCTACATGATCGTGGGATTGATCAAGCCCAACGAAGGCAGGATCTTCCTCGACACCGAGGACATCACCGACCTCGCCATGTACAAGCGGGCGAAGAAGGGTATAGGCTACCTGCCCCAGGAGCCCAGCGTGTTCCGCAAGCTCAGCGTGGAGGACAACATCAAGGCGATCCTGGAGGTGAGCGGCAAGACCAAGGCGGAGCAGGCGGCGAAACTGGAGGAACTGCTCAACGAGTTCAGCCTGCAGCACGTGCGGAAGAACATGGGCGATGTCCTCAGCGGTGGCGAACGGCGGCGGACCGAGATCGCGCGCGCCCTGGCCACCGAGCCGCGCTTCATCCTGCTCGATGAACCCTTCGCGGGTGTGGATCCCATCGCCGTGGAGGACATCCAGGGCATCGTGGCCAAGTTGAAGGACAAGAACATCGGCATCCTCATCACGGACCACAACGTGCAGGAAACGCTGAGCATCACGGACCGGGCCTACCTGCTCTTCGAGGGCAAGATCCTGAAGCAGGGCACGGCGGAGGAACTCGCTGCCGATGAAACGGTGCGGCGGGTATACCTCGGGAAGAACTTCGAGCTGCGGCGGGCTAGCCGGGGCGATGATACCCGTGAATTCCTCGGCTCCCTGAGTCAGGAGGAACTCGCGTTCATGATGAAGTTCAAGTATCCGGGACTTGGTGCGGCCTCCAAGCAATTGGTCGATGAATACTTCGCCTCATTGGAGCTGTCACCGGCTTCATTGATCACTGTCGCGCTAAGAGTGGCAGGCCCTCCGGTCGAAGGACGCTGTCCACGATGTGGGTCGAGTAAATTGTTGAAGACCATGGAGGCCAAGGTCGATACCCGCCGTGATGAGGCACTCTCGGCGGCCACTGGTGGCCAGGTGCCGATGGTCGAGAAGATAGTTTGCCGGGTTTGTGACTTTGTGATCTCGGACCCGAACAAAGGTTGATCTCATACCGGCCTTGCGCCGGTAACGCATTGAACCAAGCTGTTGCCCGGTCCGGTCAGGCTTCGCGATCTCCTACGCCGTCTCTTCCAAGGAGAAGCTGTACTTCTCCATGATCTGGTTGGCCAGCAACTTCTTGCAAGCCTCGTCCACCTTGGCTTCGGCGGCCTTCTTGTCCTTGGCCTCCACGGAGAGCGTGATGTGCTTGCCGATGCGCACGCCGGTGATCTCGGGCAGGCCGAGGTTCTGCATGCTGCCGCTCACCGCCTTGCCTTGCGGGTCCAGCAGGTTGTCGTGGGGCATCACATCGATGGAGGCGCGGAAGGTCTTCATGGGTTCCTGGTTCAACGCAGAGACGCGGAGGACGCAAAGGTCGCAGAGAAATCCAAATGATCGCAGGTAGCCGCGTACGCTGGATCGGAGAACCTGTGGCGTCGACCCAACGGGTCGACATGCTAGACGGTGAGTCACAAAAGCGGCGGGCAGGGGATCACGCAGTCTTCGGAAAAACGCGTCCCCACAACGGCGACAAAAGGTAGATCACCAGGATCAGCGGAACAGCCAGCACACCGTACAGCACCACCAGCACCGCCCCGATCCCCAACAAGAGATAGATCACCTCGTTGCCCTTCCACCCCATGTGCTTGAACTTGAGGGAGGGGAGGGGGATGGAGGAGAGCATGAGGGCGCCGAGCATGAGGCTTACGAATGTTGAGGTGATCGGTAAGGCGAGGAGGATCAAGGATGATTGGATCGACTCATACCCGAGGCCTCGATTGATCAGGCCCGTGCCGATGCATAAGGGAACCGATGCCCAAAAGAGTCCATTGGCAGGAGTAGGCAGCCCAATGAAACCAGTCGATTGCCGGGTATCAATGTTGAATTTCGCCAGTCTCCACGCCGAGGCGATTGCTATGGCAAGCGGTGGCACGAAATGGAGCCGTCCGAAATAAGGGTCGATACACGCCACGATGCTCGTGTCTTTTCTTAGGACATCGAACATAACGTGGGTGGAAGGCCAGCTCGGCAGGCTGAAAACGATGAACGCAGGCGCCACCCCGAAGGTCACCATGTCCGCCAGGCTATCCAGCTGCGCCCCCAGCGGCGTTCCCCCGCCCAGCGCCCGCGCGGCCAGTCCATCGAACACATCGAACAGCGCACCCGCGAAGACCAGCCAACACGCCCATGTTAGCTGTCCTTGGGAGGCCAGCAGGATGGATGCGACCCCGCAGGCTAGGTTCGCGGTGGTGAGCAGGTCGGGGATCCTTGGAAGGCGGGCCATCGGGCATTCCAGCGCCGTGAACGATCACAGCGCGGAACGGGCCGAAGTTGGGATAATTTCGGGCAATGATCAAGGCCACCCGCCGTTGGAAGCTGCGTCAACCACCTAGCGAATGAACACCGTGAAGATCAAGGGGATGCGCGTCGGCTTCCTGGCATTGCTGAGCACCATGACCGTTGGCGGCGTCCTCGGACAGACCGACGCTCCGAAGTACAGCAACGAGTTCCTGGCGGTTGGTGTGGGTGCCCGTGCCCTCGGCATGGGTAGCGCATACACCGCAGTGGTGAACGACGTGACCAGCGGCTATTGGAACCCGGCGGGTCTGCTCGGCGTGCGCGGCGACCTGCAGATCGGGGCCATGCACAGCGAGTATTTCGCCGGCATCGCCAAGTACGACTACATCGGCCTGGCCAAGCCCATCGATTCCGCCAGCACCATCGGCTTCACCTTCATCCGCTTCGGCATCGACAACATCCCGAACACCATCGACCTGATCGATCCCAGCGGCAACATCGATTACGACCGCATCACCTCCTTCAGCTCCGCCGACCACGCCTTCCTCATCTCCTACGCCCGCAAGTTGAAGGTGCCCGGCCTGCAGATCGGCGGCAACGTGAAGGTGATCTACCGTCGCGTGGGCAGCTTCGGCAAGGCCTGGGGCTTCGGCCTCGATGCCGGTGCCCAGTACCAGAAGGACCGCTGGCGCTTCAGCGCTGTGGCGCGCGATGTCACCAGCACCTTCAACGCGTGGAGCTATTCGCTGGACCAGCGCACCATCGATGTGTTCGCACAAACGGGTAACGAGATCCCCGCCAACAGCATCGAGGTCACCCTGCCGCGCCTGCACCTGGGTGTGGCCCGCGAGTTCAAGTTCGGCAGCAAGTTCGACCTGCTCGCCGCCGTGGACCTGGAGAACACCTTCGATGGCAAGCGGAACACCTTGATCAAGTCGGATGCCTTCAGCACCGATCCACGCGTGGGCATCGAGCTGGGCTACGCCGGTGTGGTGTATGTGCGCGCGGGCATCAGCAACATCCAGTACGTCACCGATATCAGCGACAAGGAGCAGCTCTCCATGCAGCCGAACATCGGCCTCGGCCTCAAGATCAAGAGCGTCTCGCTCGATTACGCCCTGACCGACGTGGGGGACAACAGCGTCGCGCTCTACTCCAACATCTTCTCCCTCAAGTTCGACCTGTTCAAGAAGCCCGGTTCATGATGAGACCTCTAGCGCTGGTCCTGGTCCTGTTGCAGGCGGTCGCGACGACCGCCCAGATCGTGGGCAACGAGTGGATCGACCATGACCGGCAGTACTGGCGTTTCGATGTGTACCGCACCGGGCTCCATCGGCTGGACTCCGCCACACTTGCCGCATCCGGCTTCCCCGTCGCTTCGGTGGATCCCGCGGACCTGATGCTCTTCGGCCGCGAGCAGCAGGTGCCGATCTACATCGAGGGCGGTGAGGATGGCGTGTTGAATGCGGGCGACTTCATCGAGTTCATCGGACGGAAGAACGACGGCTGGATCGATGAGCGGATGTACGACTCACCGCTCTATCATTCCAATCCGCATTACAGCCTCATCAACGACACCATCCGTTACTACCTCACCTGGGACCCGGACCCCGGTGTGCAGAAGGAGCGGGTGGTGGCTTATACCGATCCGGACTTCGCTTCGCATACCGTCCGGCCCTGGGTCTGGGGGCGTGGCCTCAACGGGTACGGCGATGCCTATTGGTATGGCGTGGCCATGGAGCCGTACACCTTTACGAGTGGTGCGATGCTCGCCGGTGAAGGCTTCGGTGGTCCCGGGTTGATCGTGACCAGCGGTACCCAATCCGCGGACCTCTACGCCACGACGCCACGTGCCTATTCGGGCCCCGATGCGCCCAACGCGAACGTGCGTGTCACCACCGGGGGACAGCAGCGGTGGCCGGTCGCCCTGCCCGATCACCACCTCCAGCTGGTCTCCGGTCCTGGGCAGACGGTCCGAAAGGACACCACTTTCCTTGGGAACCGTGTGATCCGTAGTGATTTCCAGGTCCCGGCCTCCGAGGTTTCGTCCTTCTTCTCCGTGACGATGCGGGTGCTCCACGACCTGCCGATCGGCCAGAGCAACCCGAGCTATGAGGACTTCCAGGTCGCTTTCGCCGTGGATGTCACTTATCCGCGTGATCTGCAGGGCATCGGTGATGCACCCTACGATCTGTGGATACCGCACGACCCGACGGATGCGTCCGCTCGTTTGCAGCTCGGGGGTGCCGCAAGCGCGCCGATCCTCTATTGCTTCGGTGATGTGCCGCGTCGCGTGGTGCCCGAGCTGGTCGGTGCGAACTACGAGCTGGCCGTGCCCACACATCCGGACAGCACCCGCACACCGGCCTACCTGCACATGGAGGCTTCGGTATTCCAGGTGGGTCCGCTAACGCCGGTGAATGGCAGCGGCTACTTCACGGACCATGTGGCGCTCGGCCTGGATTCAGCCATGGTGATCGTGAGCCATCGCTCCTTGTGGAACGGCGCCACGGCCTACGCAGGGTATCGCTCCGCGCAAGCCCCACGACCGGTACCCGTGTTGCTCGCGGATATCGACGAGTTGTACGATCAGTACGGCGGTGGTGTGCCCAAGCATCCGCTGGCGATCCGGTCGTTCATGCGCGACCTGGTGGCCTCGTGGGACCAAGTGCCTCAGGGCCTCTTCCTCATCGGGAAATCGACATCCTCCTTCACCACCTTCTTCGAGCCGCAGGGCGCGCGCCCGAACGTGAACGGTGCCTACGAGCGCATGCTCGTGCCGAGCTATGGTGCACCGGCCTGCGACCAGTGCTTCACCATCGGTATCGGCCCGACCGCCGATCCACGGAAAGTGGAAGTGCCCGTGGGACGCCTCAGTGCGGTCAACGAACAGCAGGTCTTCGACTACCTGGACAAGGTGAGCACCCTGGAGGACCAACCACCCGCGGCGTGGATGAAGAACCTGGTGCACCTGAGCGGCGGCTTCGATGAGGCGGAGCAGGAGAGTCTCGCCAACCGCTTGCGCTTCATGGAACCCTTCATCGGGGATACCACCCAGTTCGGTGCGCAGTTCTGGCGATTCAGGAAGAACAGTTCCTCCGTCTTCAGTACGGCCGCAGCGGATTCGGTGCGCAACCTGATCGAGAACGGGGTGACCTTGATGAACTTCTTCGCGCACGCCTATTCAGAGAGCTTCGACATCACGATCGACGATCCCTCGAACTATGAATGGAACGGGCGCTATCCCTTCGTGATCGGGAATTCCTGTTACATCGGCAATGTGCACCTCAACGATGACGGGGCCAGTACGAGCGAGGATTGGGTGATGCGACCTGCCGCTGGTCCGGTCACCTTCATGTCGACGACGAAAGTGGGGGTTGACTTCGACTTGACCGTGTACGGCCGCTGGCTGTACAACAGCATGGGTAGTGTGAACTACGGGAAACCGTACGGCAAGCACATGCAGCATGCGGCCTTCAACCTGCTGGCCAACACGAACAACTGGGGTACGATCCATACGGTACACACCTTCACGCTGCAGGGGGATCCCATGCTGGTGATGAACTCACCCCTGGAACCCGACTTCGACGTGCGGGCCGAGGACATCCTCTTCGAGCCGGAGACCGTGACCGCTGATGTGGACACCTTCACCGTGAAGGTGGTGGTGCGCAACATCGGGCGGATGTACCAAGGTCCGATCGGTATCCAGTTGCAGCGCTCGAACCAGGGCCTTGCTGAAACGGGGATCTACAACGCACAGACCACGGGCATGGGCTTCCAGGACACCATCACGTTCCGTGTGCCCACACTGGCCTTCATCGGTGGGCAGGGTGTGAACCAGATCACGGCGCGGGTCGACCTGGACCCCGACCTGATCACCGAACTATCCCCGGAATATGGATCGAACCAGGCCTCGACCACCTTGTTCATCACCTCGGGCGACCTCGTTCCCATCTACCCGTACGACTTCGCGATCATCCCTGATCCGGAGCCGTTGTTGCGTGCCAGTACCGGCGATCCGCTGGCAGCCGAGCGCACCTATGTTTTCCAGGTCGACACGACGGATCTGTTCAACAGCCCGATGCTGGAGACGGCCACCGTGACCGCACCAGGCGGGGTGGTCAGCTGGCAGCCGCAGAACATCTATTCGCTGAACACCCAGGACAGCACGGTCTTCTTCTGGCGTTGCAGCATCGATAGCGTGGGCAATGACGGCTACAACTGGTATGAACGATCCTTCCAATACATCGATGGCCAGTACGGCTGGGGCCAGGCCCATTACTTCCAGTTCAAGGAGGATGACTTCAACTCCATGGTCTACGACCGGCCCGAGCGTGACTTCGACTTCAGCAGTGCACCTCATGAGCTCACGGCCTTCACCTCATCGAACCCCTATGGTGACATCGGCTGGCGCCTCGATCTGGTGAACCAGGACTTCGGCGGTTGCTGGGGGAACCCGGCCTGGAACATCGCCGTGATCGACCCTTATACCTATGAGGCATGGGGTACTCGATTCGTGGACAACTCTGTTGATCCGCCCGTGGTCTACAACCCGGACAACGACTTCGGCAACTTCACGCCTTGTGGCACCTTCCAACGCCCACGTCTCTACTTCCATTTCCGGCAGAATTCACCGGAGGAGATGGCGGCCATGGCCACATTCCTGACCGAGACCGTTCCCGATGGTTATCACATCCTGGCCTACACCTGGTTCTACCTGGACCAGGATGGCATGACCGGGACGCCGGCAGTGGCTGCATTGAACGGCCTTGGTGTTCCGTCCTTCTCCACCCTGCAGGACAGTGTTCCCTACATCTTCTATGTGCGCAAGGGCTTCGCTGGCACTTTCGTCGATACCATCGCGGCGACCCAGACGACGGACATCACGCTGACGGCTTATGCACAGAGCAATGGGGACCGGGGCAGCATCACCACCATGGAGGCGGGGCCGGCGCTCGCGTGGAATGCCCTTTACTGGCACGACCGACCGCTCAGCGCATCGGACAGCACGGTGATCGAGGTACGCGGCATCACGAACACCGGCCTTGAAGTGCATCTGGGTGAATGGCCCGATGAACTGGAAGAGTTCCTCGACCTGGGTTCCATCGCCGACGCATCGATCTATCCACGGCTGCGCATCCGCGGGAAGTTCCACGACCTGGCCGCAGCGGACCCCCGGCCGGCGCAGATGGACCGTTGGCAGCTGCTCAGCTCACCCGTGCCGGAGTGTGCCATCGATCCGCCGCTCGGACTGCTCACTAGTTTGGAAGGTCTCTTCCAAGGTGAGGAAGCAGCGCTCGCCGTGGCCATCCACAACATCAGTCCGCATGACATGGACAGCCTGCTCGTCACGGCCTGGGTGCTCAACGCTTCCAACCAGCGCCAACGCGTGTGGTACAAGCGGAACGAGCCATTGGCGGCCGGTGCCGTCCTGTTGGATACGATCCGCTTCAACACCTGGGGCT
>JAGQVR010000101.1 GCA_020437875.1 Flavobacteriales bacterium | reverse complement strand
CCTCGACCCCGCACCGGCATGGACCAGCGCTAGCAGCTTCCAAGGAAGTTCCGTCACCACCCAGGCGAGCGATGACCACCTGGCCCTGGTGATGCGCTACCACCTTGGCTTCCGGAAACCCACCGACCCGCCGCTACCGCCCGCACCAGCATTGGACGAGGTGGCCATGGACACACTGGCCACTTTCACCAGCAAGCGGCAACGTGTAACGCTCTCGCTCTGGGACGATGCGGAGGTGGATGGCGATACGATCAGCGTGCTCCTGAACGGCATTCCGGTACTCGTTGCGTACGGCCTCACCCACGAACCAGTGAAGCTGCGGCTCGACCTCGGGTATGGCTACAACCAGTTGCAGGTGATCGCGCACAATGAGGGCCGCATCCCGCCGAACACGGCTCGCGCGATCCTGCGACGCGGCAAGGGCAGGGAACAATTGCTGCTGAAGACCGGGAAGAAGCATGGCCAGACGTTGGTGATCCTGCGGGGGTGAATGGCCCTGTTGCCAGCGCCTCAACGCCCCACACGCTCCAACACCAACTCCCCGCCTTCCCCAACGCGGTAATACAGATGCCTGTCATCAGCGCCATCCGTTCGGTGCCGTAGTCCTTGTCCGAAGCGGACAACGAAGAACTCCACCTCGTCCGGTGTCATGGTGGCAAAGACGTTCAGCAAGGCGAACGGCGCAACGTGCTTATCCTTCTCAACCTCACCTGGCTCAACCATACGTACTGTTCTCCCCACCATCACCCCTGGCAGCTCGATCCGTGGGAAGTCCATGTGCCGGCCGATGTACACGGTGTCTGGAAGCACTGCATCCGTTGTGTCCATGGCCAGGATGTAGTCGCTGATCGCGGTGCGGTAGGCGGCGATGGTATCCACGAAGCCGATCCGTTCATGATCAGCCTCTGAAGGGATCACTGGGCGCGGAGCGCGATCACACGCGCACGCGAGCAATACGACCAGAAGAGTCCCCGCCTTCCACATGATGGATCGAACATAGCACTTGGCGGGTGCTTCAACGGAACCCTGAACCGCTCAGCACTTCCACTTCTCGATCGTCAACACGCCGGAGCGCTGCTTGATCAAGAAGGGGACCTCCTCCAGTGTACACTTCGGCTCGATCGTGAACACGTACTTGCCTCCCACATCAAAGTCCTCCTTGGAGCTCACGGTCAACCGGTGCTCGTACGTGGTGTTCACGTTCACCCAGTTCACCGGACCTTCCACAAAGGGATGCAGGTCGATCACCTCGGCGGAACGTGGGGTCTCCGTGAAATCAGCGGCCAACGCCACGTGGTCCTCGTTCGCGACCTCCACACGGAACATCCCCTTGAAGTCACGCTTGGCGAATGGCGACACGTAGAAGCTCCCGCCGTGCAGTTCCATGGTCGTGATCAGCGCGTACGTGTCCGCCCCGGTCTTCTCCAGCCGGAAGTCGAGGTCGTACGGATGCTCAAGCGCGGCCTTCCGATCGGTCAAGGGAACCGCGTACATGCTCACCTCCAGTGTCGGCGGCTGTTGATCGCATCCGGCTTGAACGACATTGAAGGCGAAGGCCTGCTGGATCGCATTCCCTTTCGCGTCCCTCGCCGGTATCCAACGCGGCATCTGCTCGACCACCTGCACCAGTCGGGCATCCAACTCCACGTTCCCGGAAGTTCCGGTCAACACGACATCGATCGCGCCTCCTTCCTCATTCAGATTGAACTGCACCACCGGCGGCTTCAGCCATCCGATGCCGGGTCGGATCTGTGGCAGGATGTTCCCTTTCAAGTAACCGACCAGGCCTTCATTGCCTCCAACGAATGCCGCCTCCGTGATCCCGGCTCCGTTCCTTGGAACGGCCTGCACCACATAGGCCTTGTCCGAGAAGAAGACAAACGGGTCCAACCATGGCTCCCACACCGTGGCTGCTCGACCGTTCTTCAAGGGGTCGAAGAACGGGACCGCGGCTGCCCGTGCGCCACATCCTTCCGGAAGGGTCGCGGAGGTTCCGAGGATCGCTGTGGCGACCAACACGAGTGACATTCCACCGACGAGCGTTGTTGCTTTCATGGCCTTTGGTTCTAGTGTTCGGCCAAAGGTGTTCGGCGTGGATCCCGAAGTGGTTCAACAGTGGGTAAAATAGTGTAAACCAAGAGTAATTCATTCAAAAGCAAGAGGTTGAGCTGATAGCTTCGCCGCATGTCCATTCGGTCCGGCGCCCTCGTGGCCGTGCTCCTCCTCACCGCTTTTCCCTGCTCCGCGGGTTCAGATGATCGGGCGACGAAGGAGGAGCGACAGGTGGAAGTGGCCATGCGCCTGATCGGTCACGAGGTCCTCTTGGCCGCTGGTGACTCTTCCTCCGTCGTGCGGCCGGTGGAGCGGGATGGTGATCGTTACCGGATCCGCTTCGCGAACGACTTCGGGTTCGAACCCAGCTTGGTCACCACGACGGTGGACAGCATCGTGCGCACTACGAAGGTCGCAACGCGCTACCTCGTTGAATTCGTCTCCTGCGACTCGAACGTGGTGGTGCATAGCTGGCAGGCCGCACTCGTTCCAGAGAACAGCATGATGCCGTGCATGGGTCGCCGCCAACCCGTGGCCTGCTACGAACTGTGGTTCACCATTCTGGAGCAGGACATGGCGGCCTTCCAGGGTGTGACGCAGCATGATGAGGCCAGCGTCCCGGGGCCCGGACCACCCTCCGCTCGAAGGTGGTTGTGGTCGATACCCGTTGCGCTCCTCCTCCTTGGCATCTTTGCGTTCGTTCGGAAAAGAAGAAGGCCAACGGCGAACATCGATGACCCCAACGTGGTCCGCATCGGCGAGTTCCTGTTCAACGCCCGGAACATGGAATTGTCCTTCAAGAATGAGCGGGTGCGCCTCACCAGCAAGGAGGCCGATCTCCTCCAGCTGCTATCCGCCTCCCCCAATGACACCGTGGAGCGCGAGAAGATCCTGGCAACGGTTTGGGGCGATGAAGGTGACTACGTGGGCCGCACCCTGGATGTGTTCGTCTCCAAGCTCCGCAAGAAGTTGGAGGCCGACGCGAACGTGCGCATCGTGAACATCCGCGGTGTGGGCTATCGGCTGGTGCTGGGGGAGTGAGGGGGGGCACACCACAACAGGCAACAGATCGAAGCGGGGCCCGATCATGCATAACGGATGATCGGCGGGACGGACCTGGACCTGGTTACCCGCACCGCCACCGGACCCACGGGTCGAAGCCCAGATCCGGCGGCTCTTCCGCTGGAGCTTCATCGGCCGTCCTGAACAGCCGGTTCTTGAAGGCCCAATGCCTCAGTTGCTCACTGTTCCGCACCTTGAAGTTCCTGCCCAAATGCGTGTAGTAGGCCAGCACGGTCCGTTCCTGTAGCCCAACTGCGGCCCGGATCTCCTCATCCGTTCGTTCGGGATTCAGGCAAACGAGCTCAATGAAGAGTAATTCGCGTGGGGTGATCCGTGCCAGGATATGCTCCCGCCGATCCAGACCATGGTCCTCGCCCGAACCGTACAGCGCACTATAGACCTTGGGATGCAGATTGAAGCGCGCCAGGGTCTGCACCGAAGGCGAGCTTCCATCGCCCATGCAAATGGTATGGCATGGCTCGTCGTAAGAGCTCCAGTCCATGGCAGTCATGAAGTCCTTCGCCTTCTTACATACGAATTTGCAACACGCTCCTTTCCATCAAGGCGCGGGGCGAACGGGCTTACGAACAGGGTGAGGTGGACCGTGGAGGTCTGCCCGCCATCCCATGGTTCGCGGCGTATCTGAACAGGGCTACCTCTGCTCCACCTACCAAATCCTGGCGAAAGCACTTCGGGAGGCGGAGTTCCGAAACTCCTGTATGGCGCCATTCCGGTAAACCATGTAGATGCGTTGCAGCCTCGAACAGGATCCACTGAGCGTAGCCGCTCGGGCCCTACCGCCACCTCCCTATCCGTTCCCCGCTCGCATGTATCCACGCAGGTCATCCCACACCGGCAGTGCCGCGAGCGCGATGAGCAAGGCGGCCAGCGGCAGCGTGCTCACATAGCCAAGGTGCTTGAAACCGAAGGCCCCAGAAACCCCACCGGCGAAGAAGCAGGTGAAGAGCCCGGCCAGTGTGCACAAGCGCTCCATGTCGGCGGCCACTCGAGGAAGGGCATTACGCGATGGCGCGTTGTAGTAGACCAACCGGCCCAGCTGGATGCCCAGGTCCGTGATGATACCGGTAACGTGCGTGGTGCGGATCACGGCGTTGGACACCTTGGTGATCACCGCATTCTGCAGGCCCATGAGGAAACAGAGCGTGAGCACCAGGACCGGAACGGCGCCACTACCGGTATGGGCCGCGCGCGGACCCAGCAGCCCGAACACCAGGAGCAGTAAGGCCTCCAGCAGCAGGGGCAGGGCGAACTCACTGTGCAGGCGTCGTCGTCGGGAGAAGTTGATGAGCACGGCTGAACAGGCGGCACCGGTGAGAAAGGAAAGCACCGCACCCGCACCCATGAGCAATACCCGATGCTCGCCCATCACCAGGTCGTCCGCCATGGACGACACGATACCGGTCATATGCGAGGTGTAGCGCTTCACTGCCAGGAAGCCGCCCGCGTTCACGGCCCCGGCAACGAAGGCCAGTACGAAGCCCAGCTGCCGATCGCCTTCCGTGGTGCGCTCGCGACCGGTGATCCTGCGCGATATCCTGCGAAGCATGGGTGGAGTCCTTGCGGCCGCAAAGGAACCAATTCGGTGTGGGCCTTGGGCTGCCTCCGACCATACCTACGCTCCCTCCCCCACCCGGGCGCTGTCCACGATCAATGGAAAGGCCCCCGACCTCATCAGGTCCGCTCCATCCTTCATCCCCTTCGCCACCAACCTCATGCCTTCCACCGCGAACCCCATGACCTCCCTAACCAAGCTCTTGAACCCGGCCGCCAAGCTGACTAACCCAGCCAAAGACCTGATGCCTTTGGCCCTGGACCTCATGAACCACAGGCCGAAGGCCTTGAACCCTGGCCTCGAGCTCATGCACTTTGACCCAAACCTGTTGAACCTGACCCCGGACCTCATTAACCTCGGCACCAAGTTCAAGAACCCGCTCCCGAACCTGATCAGCTAGAGCACGGAACCCATGAACCTGAGAGCAGAGTTCATGAACTCTGGAATAAACTTCATGAACTCTGAAGCAAAGTGGATGAACTCCAACCCGGGTACGGGCCCGTACCCGGCCATCCGGAAGCCCTCGCCCCTCACCGGAACGGGGAACGGCGGCGCGTGCTACGCCATCGGCTTATCGCAGCCCGCACCGGCGGCAGCGGAACGGGGAACGGCGAACAACCTTGAGCACGAAAGCCCCGCCAGCAAAGGGCCCCAGCGCATCGCACCGCAATAAGCACCGGCCCTGCTGCATTCTTCTGCTGGCAGCATCGTCACATCGGTCTGCCCCCAGTCATGAAGTCGATCAAGGTAGGTTTGGATGGCCTGAGCGCCCTGGACAAGGTCGCGAAGGCCCTGTACATCGAGGGGAAGATGGGAGCCAACCCGGCCTTCCCCACGCCGCAGCCGCCCATAGCGGACATCACCACGGCGCGCACCGACCTGGAGAAGGCCATCGCCGACGCCCTCAACGGCGGCAAGGATGCCACCTTCAAGAAGCACCAGGCCGAGGACGTGCTGGATGAGCTCATCGTTCAGGAGGCGGGCTACGTGCTCAGCATCGCCGGTGGCGATGAGGCCCTGATCCTCAGCGCCGGTTTCGAGGTGCGCAAGCAGGCCAGCCCCGTGGGGGCGCTGAAGGCACCGGCCAACCTCCGGGCCGACCTCACCGACCAGCAGGGCCAGATCAAGTCCGTGTGGGACCGCGTGAACGGCTCGCATGAGTACGAGGTGCAGCGCTGCGATACGGACCCCAGCACGGGCGAGTGGAAATTGTTGGGCCTCACCACCCGCAGCCGCTACCTGGACGAGGGGCTGGAGAGCGGCAGCGTGCACTGGTACCGCGTGCGCGCCCACGGCACCGCTGGCGACAGCCCCTTCAGCGATCCGGCCAGGGCGATGGCACGCTAAGGCAGATTGAGCAGGAAGCGACCCCGGGCGATGCTCGGGGTCGTTTGGTTTGGAACCGCTTAAGGGCAACGGACAGACCCGGCGGAGGGAGGACACCCTGCGGGGTCTAAGAGACAAATGGTACATCAACGTGACGAAGGCCTCGTTGTTGCGCATGGCCTTGTAGCTGGAGCGTTGTTAGCCTGTGCGCTCATCTAGAATTTCACAAGTGGCCCGCCCGCCGCACAAAAGCCCGCCCGCACGGAACACTAGCGACAATGACGGGGTTATCCTATCTTCGACCAGATCCGAAGCTCAACAAGGTTAGAGCGCTTGGCCACTGGTCAAGAGGTGCAGGTTCGATTCCTGCCGGATTAATGGAAGAACTCGAGCTCCCATTAATCCGGCAGCTAATCGTTTGCTCGACATGCCAGCAGCAGAAACGCTCCCTCTGTACCGCGCTTGTGTGGCAAACTCGCGGGACCTTCGGACTTCATTCCGTGTTGTTGGACGCCTTATTAACTCTGCGCTGAAGCGGGGTGATCAAGTTTCAGAACGCACACTTACTAGACTCTACGCGTTGACCTACTCATCCTATGTTGAAGCGTCGTTCATGAAACTGGTCTTGACGCCTCATGGGTTCCCCCAAGACCAAGTCGATCAGATACTAAGTATGCCCAGCGTTCAAGCCAAATGGCACCGAGCCATTGACTTGGCGTTCCTGGACTTTTCAAGTGCTCGAAAATCATCAGAGGTTCCCAATAAGACGAAAGAATTGAAGGATTTTGTTGATGAATACGTCGTGGATCCAAGCAAAATTCGAAACAAGCTAGCACACGGACAATTCAATGTAGCACTCAACAACACGGGGACGAAAATCAACATCACCAAGAGTAATGACTTGGCAAGCATGACAAGCGTTGACGTTTACAAGTGGTTCATGGTCCATGGAATGCTGTCAGATATTATCGAGGACTTGGTTGAATCACCAGATAATGCCCACAATAGGAACTACTACGTCAAGTTCCAGAACCTAGAAGCGTTCATTACTCGGACGATGTCCTGGACTGTCGCCACGAAAATGAAAACGCCATCAATGTCCAAGAGACCGCTTTTCAAGCCAGAGTGAGGCCCGCGCCAGATGGGAGGCTCCCCCTTCTTAGGCACGAGCGACTACACAAAGACTTGACTAACTCATAGGCGAGAGGCGCATGAGTGTGGATGCTCGCGTGAGATGGGAATGTTCAACGACGACGTGTCTCAAACTTCGGCCCCTTGCGATATGCGGTGGAAGCCGTGTTCGTTCCGGGCACGCGCTCAATCAGCTCTCTCGCCTCGAGCCGCTTGAAAATGGCCCTGATGGCATAGTCCCCTGGCACGTGGCAAAGCTCTCTAGCCACCTTGTTCTGTATTGATTCGTTCTCCTCCAGGTAGTCCAAGATGACCTCTTCGGGCGACGCCAACGTCTCATGCTTGATTTGGACTAGCACCGAATTCGCACGCTGCTCAATCACCGGTTCCTTTAAACCAAGCTTGTGCATTGCGTTGAACGCAGTGTTCAAGCCCTCGCCAACATCCTTGTTAGGTGGGTCAGGGTACTTGTTGAGCAGTCGGACGAGCGTGCCATTGCGAGCAAACCGCTCATCGAGAATGTTGTCAACCGTGATGTGCGCTGGCAGACGACCAGGGCTTTCAACTTCCACACGGTTGTCAAACACGCGGATATGGACATCATCGGCTACGCTATAGTCACGGTGGAGAACAGCATTTGTGATGATTTCATGAATTGCCTCTGGTGGGTAGTTCACTTCTTCGAGCGCCTCCTCTCCCAGCTTCTTTGCCTCTTGGACCACCTGTGTGGTGGTCTTTACTGCCAGGTGTATCTGGTCGTACAATGGACCCTCCACCGTTATAGGGTCAAACGCAAGCGTCTCACGGGAACCAACCGCTTCCTTGGTGGTGTAACGGTAGATCTTGATGCCACAGTGCTTTGGAAGGAGGGCTTGGGGCTCATCTGCGAAAAGAAGACACCCCGCGACGGTTGGTCGTCCGTCCCGCAGAATTTGCTGTTTGCGCAACCAAGGCTCAGGTTCTGATGTAGGTATGACCTCGATCATGAACTCAAAAATCTCAGTCGAGTCCGTAACAGAGGACTTATCGACGTTAACCAC
This sequence comes from Flavobacteriales bacterium, assembly GCA_020437875.1. GTDB lineage: Bacteria > Bacteroidota > Bacteroidia > Flavobacteriales_F > PHOS-HE28 > PHOS-HE28. Next base: position 1,727 of record JAGQVR010000101.1, on the reverse strand, counting down.
CTCTGTCTCGAACGTTGCAAGACCCTTCGTGTACTCTAGCTGCTTCAGAGCCTCAGGCGTTGATACGCGTATGGTTTGAGCACCACGCCTTACATAAGGGTATGCATCGGTCGCCTTCTTAATATCACGAGTTTTCCTAACCTCAATATGTAGGACCAATCCACCACCACCTGCCAGAGACAGGAAGGTGTACTGAAAGTCCTGGCCCAATGGAAAGAGGGCATCAAACACTTGTATATGCGCATTAGCGGCTTCAACATCCTTGAATCCTCGCCACGAGAATGTGCCCGCTACTTTGTCTTGGTCTAAGCCAACAAACAACTCACCACCGTCAGTGTTTGCAAATGCCGCTATCGCTTCAGAGACCTTGCTTGGTTTGACCTCAAGAGCCTTTCCATCAAAGAAGTGTCCCTCACGCTTGAAGAGTATGCTCTCTCGCTGCTTCTCCGTGATTTCCCTGATATCAATTGCCATGTCCTCTCGATTAGTTGCCAAGGTAGGCGTCAATGCGTGAGCGATTGTAGTGGGTACCCCGCAGCGAGGAACGAGCGAGGAGTACGAGCGGAAAGCGCGACGGCGAGTCTTCGAGCCGGCACGCCAAAAGAACCTACCTGCTCAAGTACATGCTCGACTCCCCATACACCTGCCTGAAGAACCCCGCATCGGAGCGCGGGGCAGGCTCCTCCTTCAGGTCCTTGATGAAATAGATTGCCTCGCCGGTGCTCTTCATCAGGGTTTCACTTCGTACGTGGTCGAGAACCATAGTGTGTCAGCCTGTTGGTTCGGATGCGGCATGCGTATCCATCCCATAATGGAATCAAGACCAACGTGCTCTGGTTTGAATGCTACCTCCCATGGGTCTCCTCTTTGCGCCTGCGAAACCACTGCGGTCTCCATATGGTTTCGGTCACTAATGCGCATCTCCGGTTGACCATGCGCAAAGTACTCGTGGTCCTCGTTGCTCGCCGTCACTCGAACCTCGAGGTAACACGAGTCGCCCAGCTTCGGCTCATAATCGAGCATTTGAACTGCCAGTCCAAGCTTGTTGAACGTCCAGTAGGCCCGAATATCATGTAGTGAATCACGATAGGCCTTCAGACTGTCCTCTAGGTCCACGATTCGCTGCATCAATCTTGCGTCGTAGGGAGTTCTATCACAGGATGATAGAAACAACCCATAGAATAATAAGGCAGCGACAATGGCACCTTTCATCGGCTCAAGTACATGGAACGTTCTCCATAGACCTGTCGGAAGAACGGGTCCTTAAGGTCCTTAATGAAGTAGATGGCTTCTCCCGTGCTCTTCATCTCAGGCCCTAGGCTCTTGTCCACGTTGGGGAACTTGTCGAAGCTGAAGACGGGCACCTTGATCGCGTAGCCATCCAGGCGCGGCTTGAACTGGAAGTCCTTGAGCTTGGCGCCGAGCATCACCTTCGTGGCCCAGTTCACGTAAGGCTCGCCGTAAGCCTTGGCGATGAAAGGCACGGTGCGGCTTGCGCGCGGGTTGGCCTCGATCACGTACACCACCTCGTCCTTGATGGCGAACTGGATGTTCACCAGGCCCACGGTGTGCAGGGCCAGCGCGATCTTGTGCGTGTGCTCGCGGATCTGCTGGATCACCTTCTCGCTGAGGTCGAAGGGCGGCAGCACGGCATTGCTGTCGCCGCTGTGGATGCCCGCCGGTTCGATGTGCTCCATGATGCCGATGATGCGCACCATCTCGCCGTC
>JAGQVR010000100.1 GCA_020437875.1 Flavobacteriales bacterium | reverse complement strand
GATAATTTCGCGCCGCATGCTCCCCGGGACCGACCGCCGGACCGACCGGTCCCTCCTGCTGATCCTGGCGCTCATCTGGGGCAGCTCCTTCATCCTGATGAAGCGGGGCCTCTTCCAAGAGGGGCGCCCGGTGCTCAGCGGCATGCAATTGGCCTCGGCCCGGCTCTTCATCGCCTGGCTGGCGCTTTGTCCCCTGCTGCTGAAGCATTACCGGCTGCTCTTCAAACATTGGTTGCCGATCCTGGGCACGGGGGTCCTCGGCAACGGGATACCGGCCTTCCTCTATGCCACGGCCCAGACGCGGATCGAGAGCTCGCTCAGCGGGATGTTGAACAGCCTGACACCGCTCTTCACCCTCCTGGTGGGCGTACTCTTCTTCGCCAGCCGGGTGCGCCTGGCGCAGGTGTTCGGGGTGCTGCTCGGGCTTGTGGGTGCGGTGGGCCTGGTGCTCACCGATCCGGAAACAGGCACACCCACCTGGTCGCCCTATGCCATGCTACCCGTGCTTGGCACCCTCTGCTACGGCTTCAGCGGCAACATCGTGAAGCACCACCTGTACATGCTGCCCGCCTCGGCCACGGCGGCGCTCGCGCTCACCTTCGTGGGCCCGATCGGGGCCATCGGCTGCTGGGCCACCGACCTCACGGGCACGCTTGAGCGCGATCCGGACGCCTGGCGCGCTTTGGGCTACGTAGCCGTCCTGGCGGTGATGAGCTCAGCGATCTCCCTCGTCATGTGGAACGCCCTGCTGAAACGCACGAGCGCGGTGTGGGCCTCATCGGTAACCTACCTCATGCCCGTGGTGGCCATCGGTTGGGGGCTGCTGGACGGCGAACCCGTCTCTTGGAAGCAGTTCGTGATGATCGGCCTGATCCTCGCAGGTGTCTACCTCGTCACGGCTTCGCGCGCGGGGCGTGAGTGAACGGCCGCTGCTTCCCATCTTTGGGGCATGTACCAAGGGAAGAAGGTCGTGGTGGTGCTGCCCGCCTACCGGGCCGCGCTCACGCTGAAGCAGACCTATGACGAGATCCCGTTCGACCTCGTGGATGAGGTGGTGCTGGTGGATGACCGCAGTCCGGACAACACCGTGGAGGTGGCACGGCAGCTGGGCATCAAGCATGTGGTGGTGCACGACGTGAACAAGGGCTACGGCGGCAACCAGAAGACCTGCTACGACACGGCCAAGTCCCTCGGAGCTGACATCGTGGTGATGCTCCATCCCGATTACCAGTACACACCGAAGCTTCTGGTGAGCATGATCGCGTTGATCGGGAACGATGTGTATCCGGTGGTCTTCGGATCGCGGATCCTCGGCATGGGCGCCTTGAAGGGTGGCATGCCGATGTACAAGTACATCGCCAACCGCTTCCTCACCTTCACCCAGAACCTGCTATGCGGCCAGAAGCTGAGCGAGTACCACACCGGCTACCGCGCCTTCGACCGCAAGGTGCTCGATGCCTGCCCCTACCACAACTGTTCGGACGATTTCGTGTTCGACAACCAGATGATCGGGCAGATGTTCTGGCACGGCTTCGACATCGCGGAGATCACTTGCCCCACCAAGTACTTCGACGAGGCGAGCAGCATCAACTTCAGCCGCAGCATGAAGTACGGCTTCGGTGTGTTGAACGTGAGCTGGCGCTACTTCCTCGCGCGCACCGGCATCATGGGCTGGAAGCTGCTGGGCGAGCGCCGCTGAACAGGGCAGGTGCAGCTGCCTACCTTGGTCGGCTCCACTTGAGCGATCGTCTGATCCCATGCCATCGACCGGCCGCCTGCAGCTCCTGATCATCGCGATCGCGGCGGTGCTCTTCATCCCCGGCCTTGGCGCGGTGCACCTCTTCGATTGGGACGAGATCAACTTCGCGGAGATCGCGCGGGAGATGCTCGTCACGGGCAATTGGATGCAACCGCGCATCGACTATCTGCCCTTCCACGAGAAGCCGCCGCTCTTCATCTGGATGCAGGCGCTGAGCATGTCGCTCTTCGGCATGGGCGAGTTCGCTGCACGGCTACCGAACGCCATTTGCGGGATCATCACCCTGCTCATGCTCTTCCGCATCGGAAGCCGTATCCGTGGCCGGCTCTTCGGACTGCTCTGGGTGCTCGCCTACATCGGCTCGATACTGCCCCATCTCTATTTCCGCAGCGGCATCATCGACCCCTGGTTCAACCTCTTCATCTTCCTCGGGCTCGACGCGATGATCAGTTGGGTGCGCGAGGAACACCCGCCGGCCACCGGACATGCACGCCGATACGCGATGCTGACCGGCCTCTACCTCGGACTGGCGGTGATGACGAAGGGTCCTGTCGGGGTGCTCATCCCGGGCCTCGCGGCCGTCGTCTTCTGGATCCGCTCACGCTTCGTCCCGCTCGTGGGTCGGGAACGCATCGGCAGCGCTGCGGCGGTCTTCCTCCTCACCATCGGTCTCTGGGCCGCGATCGACCTCGTACAGCACGGTCCCGAGTTCATCACCGGCTTCTTCTGGCGACAGGTGGCCATGCTCACCACGGAAGATGCGGGGCACGGCGGCTTCTTCGGCTATCACTTCGTGGTACTGCTGCTCGGTTGCTTCCCGGCATCGGCATTCGCACTCCAGGAGCTGGCAAGACCAACACGGAGCGCTGAAGCCATGCAACAGGAACACCGCCGTTGGATGGTGATCCTCTTCTGGGTGGTGCTCCTCCTCTTCAGCCTGGTGCGCACCAAGATCGTTCACTACAGCAGCCTGTGCTATTTCCCGCTCACCTACCTCGCGGCGATCCGACTGGAAGCGGCATGGCGGCGGCAGGAGCCCTTCGGCTGGCCACGTTACCTCGTCGGGGCGATCGGTGGCATCATCGCGTTGATCTTCATCGCCGTTCCGTTCGTCGGCATGCGCATCGGGATGATCGAGCCGCTCTTCGCGAAGGACCCCTTCGGCCAGGCCAACCTGCAGGCCGAGGTCAGCTGGTCCGGCGTGGAGAGCATCGCCGGACTGCTGCTCGCGGCGACGCTTGTCATCAGCTTCATCCTGAACCGAAGCGACCGCATCCGGCAGGCGGTCGTGGTGCTCTTCGGCGGGACCGCGCTCTTCATCACCACCACCCTGTACTTCTTCATCAACCGCATCGAAGGCTATTCACAGCGGGCCGCCATCGAATTCTACGAGGCGCGACAGGGAGAGGACTGTTACGTTATCACGAAGAACTTCAAGAGCTACGCCCAGCTCTTCTATACCCGCAAGCCAGCGGTAGAGGACCCGCGTGCACACGACGAGGAGTGGCTCCTGAACGGCGATATCGACCGGCCGGTGTACGTGGTATGCAAGATCACGAACATGGAGGAAGTGAGTGCCATCCCGACCCTCCACGAGATCGGTCGTAAGAACGGTTTCGTCTTCTTCCAACGCCTGCCATGAACGAGGACCTTTCCAACATCCTGAACCACCTCGGCGAAGAACGCGAACTCGGCTACCACGCCGTTGTGCCGCCCATCGTGCAGAGTGGCAACTTCAGCTACCCGTCCGTGGCGGCCATGCGTGCGGTCGTTCAGCAGGAGATGGAGCGACCACTGTATACGCGTGGCTTCAACCCCACTGTGGGCATCCTGCGGAAGAAGGTCGCGGCGCTCGAGCATGCGGAGGATGCGCTGATCTTCAGCAGTGGCAGCGCGGCGATCGCGGCAGCGGTCATGAGCTTCGTGAAGGCCGGTGATCACATCGTATGTGTGAACAAGCCATACAGTTGGACGAAGAAGCTCCTGGTCGAGCTGCTGGAAAGGTTCGATGTGGCGCACACCTTCGTCACGGGCACCGACCCGGAGGACTACCGGCGTGCGATCCGACCGAACACCACCTTCTTCATCACCGAGAGCCCGAACTCGCTCACATTCGAGCTGCAGGACCTGCGCGCCGTGGCCGGCATAGCGCAGGAACATGGCATCATCACGCTCTGCGACAACAGCTTCAATAGTCCGCTCTTCCAGAACCCGATCGACCTGGGCATCGACCTGGTGGCCCACAGTGCGACGAAGTACTTGAACGGTCACAGCGATGTGGTGGCCGGGGTGCTCGCTGGCAGCAGCACGCACATGCGGCAGGTGATGAGCAAGGAGTTCATGACGTTGGGCGCGGTGCCTTCGCCGCACGATGCCTGGCTACTGATGCGGGGACTGCGTACGCTGGAACTACGCGTGAACCGGAGCGCGGACAGTGCTGCCGAGGTGGCCACCTTCCTCGAAGCACATCCAAGGATCAAGCGCGTGTACTGGCCGGGACTCGCCTCGCACCCACAGCACGAACTCGCGAAACAGCAGATGAAGCGGGTGGCAGGCTTGATGACGATCGAACTCGACGCACCGGATGAAGCTGCTGTGGAACGCTTCTGCGATGGCCTGAAGCGCTTCCTGATCGCTGTGAGCTGGGGTGGTTACGAAAGCCTCCAATGGCCGGTCTGCGCCCTGAAGGGACCGAGCGGATACTACACGGATCTGCCCTTCTCGATGGTGCGGCTCTACATCGGCCTGGAGGATCCGGATCTGCTCATCGCGGACCTACGTCAGGCCCTGGATCGGATCTGAGCTACTCCGCAACGCTTTGGATGCCCATGTTCACCGGGGCGGTGACGATACAGGAATTGAGCGTGACCATCACGGAAGAAGTCGCGTTGCCGCATGGGGAACTGCCGGGAAGTGTGTACACGTACTCACCGGGAACATCCGTACCGGGAAAGAACGCAGCACCATGCGCCACACCGTTGAAGGTCCATGTGCCTCCGGGAGAAGGGCTACCGCCAAGCTGATCGAGCAATACGAACGGCGCGTCCGTCAGGCAATAGGATGCAGACCCATCAATACCCGCATTCGGAGCCTGCGCCACAGTGATCACCAACGTGGAAGTGGCGTTCATACACGGGGGAACACCTACAACGGTATAGACGTAAACTCCTGGCGGATCGACCGCAGGATCGAAAACACCGCTCATTGCAATACCAATGGGCGCCGTCCAAGCACCCCCAACATTCGGCATACCTCCAAGTTCTTGATACAAATTGAAGGGCGGGTCGGTGGAACAGACCGTGATCACCGCGTTCGTGCCAGCATTCGGTGCTGCATCCAGCGTGACCGTCACAGTCGCCTGATCCGTACAGCCCGACTCTTCGACCGAATAGAAGAACAAGTAGGTACCGGCGGAAAGAAGAGCAGGCTGCAAGACCGGTCCTGTGAGTGCTCCGGTGGCGTTGGGGTCGCTCCATATGCCGCCAGGTTGTGGCGAACCACCAAGTGCGGTGATGAGCGCGAAAGCCGGGCCATTCGAACATAGCGTCACGGACCCGTCCATTCCCGCATTCGGTGCTGCAAGCGTCAAGCTCGAAGGACTTGCTGTCGATGTGAAGGCCGGGCTCGTGCTCCGCACACGAACGAGGTGACCAGTACCAGGGGCGGCCGCACCCCAACTCGAGCATGTCACAATGCCGGAGACATCTCCCGCCAGGGAACCGATCGGGATGCCTGGTGCGAAGACACCGCTTGCATCGGAAAGTTCCACGATGAATGAATTCCCCGGGTCGAAGGTGCCCGTGGCCGTGAACGGAACATCGAACGTGTTGCCCGCGCACCAGACCGCGGAAGGCAGGGTGCCCACATCCACCTGACCGGTCGTTGCCAGGGACAAGGTGATGAAGGATACGGCCAACGGCGTGCGATCGATGCGCATGGTATTGGGATTGATGACCGAAGCTATTGAGCTTCGGGATCCCAACTATGCGCTATCGACCAAGGCAAGGGAAGCTTCGATGACGCTGGCTCAAGGTGTTCCCGATGCCAGTCGTAACCGGACCGCGGACGCCTCACCAGCAGCGACGCGAAGGACCTCGGCCACATCGGCCGCGAAGATGAGTTCCTCCTTTTCGCCATTCACGCGCAGACGGCTCTCGAAGCGGAGGTGATGCGGATCGATCAGGATGAAGCGCTGGCTGATGCTGGCCTGTGATGAGGACACCCAATGCCCCGGCGCCTCACCCACCAACTCCACCGGTCGTTCGAAATACAGGTCCACGATCATGCGGTCGTCCTGCGGACAGTCCCAATAGAAGGGCAGATCGCGTGTGGAAGGATCGAATGGCATCGGTACGGCATGATGGACCAACGCAGCTGCTTCGATCACGAAGTCGCCGGGCGGGTCTTGCGTCATCACCCGTGCCCCATCGAAACCACGTTCCGCCTGCACACGATAGGGCGCCACATGGCTCGAGGAGCGTATCCTCCACGAAGGTTGCCATGAGCCGCCCGGTACCGGCGGTGCCCCATAGTTCGGGTGGACCGTCCGATCCATCGCTTCCTCCTTGAAACTCCCGCGTCCGAGCGTGCTGAACTGGCCGCTGAGCAGGACCCGTTGGATCCCTGTGGAACCGTGGATCGCATCGGCACTATCGATGGTGGTCTCGATCACGCGTTGTGTGGCCCCTTCGTATTCCACAGGAAGATCGACGAACAGAGGTGGAGGCGGTACATCGGCGATCCGTATCCCATCATGCATCAACAACGCCCGCGACCCCTGCCAAAAGAAGGGCAGCTCTCCGGCCCACAGCCCGGTGGGTCCGCGCTTCGGATACATCCATAGCACACCATGGCCGTCATCCACACCGAAGAGTAGATCGCTCTCCCAGAGCGGCGTCAACCAACGCCCGTCCATGGCACCCACACGCCGGTCCATCACATACGCCGTGGCGTGCTCCGCCTCAATGCCGTACAGCAGCTTCGCGTAAAGGTCATAGCGCGACATCTCGCGGATCCGGCCGTCCGTCACCTGGTCCCCATAGCGCGCCAGTCCCCGGTCCTTGTCCTGGTACCACAGACTGTCATTGCTGTAGGTGAAGTCCTCGGCGATCCTGTTGTGCAGAGCAGCAGCACGTCGCACATGGTCCTTCGACGGAATGCCCGCCACCGTCCGGTCCACGAAAGCATTGAAGAGCTGGTTCTGCATGTCGGGCACGTTCTTCTTCGCGACGCGCCGCCACCACAAGGCCCGTTGCTCGCGGATCCGAAGAACATACAGCCAGTAGGGTTGTCGGTACGGCACACCCGATAGTCGATCGAAGGCCGTATAGCGCTGGTCATCGGCCTCGAACGTGATCGAGGCGTAGGGAAGATCATCCGAGGGATGCGCGTTCACCTCGTCCAGACAACCGGGCAGGTCGTGGTGCTCCCATCGGATCGATCGTTCGTTCCGGTCCTCCTTCACATCATAGAAGCTCGTGCCACCCACCACGATCCCGTGCCGCAGGTCGTGGTCCAGCCGCACGGTCTGGTGGTGAATGGGTAACGCATGGTGGAAGAGGATCCGCCAGCTCGTGGTGCGCGTCCAGTTATCGGGCCAGGCGAATGCGCGCCATCCCTGGGTCCATGCCGCGTTCATGTCGTAGGGCACCATGTAGCTCCAGGTCACTTCCACCACATCGCCTGGCGCGACACCTTGCAGGTCGAGCACGTAGGTCCAGGCGGGTTCCATGGTGCGGAATGTGCGCACCTGCTCCACCTCGGTGCTCTTGAATGCGCCCACCTCCCCCCAGGTGCCGTCCGGCCGGATCACGCGCGCAGCGAAGTCGTCCAGGCGCACATTGAACCACAGCGGACGCGCGGCCATCGGATCCGCACCATAAGGGCGGTAACGGGCATCGTAAAGCGGATCGAGGCTTTCTGGCAACGTGAAACTCCCAAAGCGGAGGATGTCCTCCTGGCTTGCGAAGTGGATCACCTTCCGCCGATGGAAGAAGAGGGCCAGGAACCGCGGTTGCCGGTTGCGCACATGGATCACCAGATCATCTTCGAGGATGGTGCTTCGACCCGGGTCCGTTCTCCAGGAAGGGTCCCACGGCGAAGCCTCCGGCCACGCATGCGGCTTCAACCTCGGTATGCCGGACTGACCGATCAGCTGCGCTGCCAGCAACAGGGCCAACAGCGCTGCCAGCAGCCGCCCTACTTGTTGCGGAAGAAGAGCCGGATGGGCACGCCGGAGAAGCTGAACAATTCCCGCAAGCGGTTCTCGAGGAAGCGCTCGTAGGCCGGCTTGATATACTGCGGGAGGTTGCAATAGAACACGAACGTGGGTACCACCGTCGGAAGCTGGTTGATGAATTTAATGCTGACCTGCTTCGATTTGTACATCGGTGGGGGCTGCCGTTCGATGATCGGCAACAGGGCATCGTTCAACTTCCGGGTGGGGATCTTGCGCTTTCGGTCCTCGTAGACTTTCATGCCCACCTCCATGGCCTTCAGGATCCGCTGCTTCTCGAGCACCGAGATGAAGACGACCGGCACGTCGGTGAAGGGTTCCATCCGGGCCTTCACCTCGGCTTCATACGCTTTCATCGTGTTCGTCTCCTTCTCGATCAGGTCCCACTTGTTCACCAGCACCACCAGACCCTTTCCGTTCTTCTGGATGATGGAGAGGATGTGCAGGTCCTGTTGCTGGATGCCGTCCTTGGCATCGATCATCAGGAAACAGACGTCACTGTCCTCGATCGCCCGGATGGAGCGGATCACGCTGTAGAATTCGATGTCCTCATCCACCTTCTGCCGCTTGCGTATCCCTGCGGTATCAAGAAGCATCACATCGAAGCCGAACACGTTCCAGCGCGTGTTGATCGGGTCACGTGTGGTACCCGCGATGGGCGTTACGATGTTCTGCTGGCGGCCGAGCAGGGCGTTCACGAAGGAGGACTTGCCCACGTTGGGCTTTCCCACGATCGCGAACTTCGGGATGTCCGCCATCTCCTCCTCGCTCGGCTTGGTGAAGCTCGCCACGAGCGCATCCAGCAGTTCGCCCGTGCCGGCACCGCTCTGGGCTGCGATGTTGTAGACCTCCCCCAGACCGAGGCTGTAGAACTCCGCCGAATCGTACTGACGGGAATGGTCATCCACCTTGTTGGCCACCAGGAAGACCGGCTTCTTCGCACGCCGCAACAGCGAGGCGATGGCCTCGTCCATGCCCGTGAGCCCATGATGCACATCGACGAGGAAGAGGATCGAATCGGATTCCTCCACCGCCAGGTCCACCTGCTTGCGGATCTCCTCTTCGAAGACGTCGTCGCTGCCACTGATGTAACCACCGGTATCCACCACGCTGAACACGATACCGTTCCATTCGGCCTTGCCGTAGTGCCGGTCACGCGTCGTGCCAGCGACATCGTCGGTGATGGCCTCACGCCGTTCGATCAGGCGATTGAACAAGGTGCTCTTGCCCACATTGGGCCGCCCGACTATCGCTACGATGTTACCCATTTCAAACCGCCGAAGCCTTGGCGGAGGCGTTTGTTCAGTATCCGTACTTCTTCAATTTCGCTTCGTTCTCCCTCCAGTCAGGGTCCACCTTCACCTTCAGGTCCAGGAACACCTTGCGATCGATGTACTTGCTGATGGCGATGCGTGCGTAGGTGCCGAGCCGGCGCAGTGCATCGCCACCCTTGCCGATGATGATGCCCTTCTGGCTGTCGCGCATCACGATCACGTCGGCCTGTATGCGCACCAGGTCCGGCCCATCCTCATAGCTGTTCACCACCACCTGCGTGCTGTAGGGGATCTCCTGCTTGTAGATGGTGAGGATCTTCTCCCGGATGATCTCGCTGATGAAGAAGCGCATGTTCCGGTCGCTCAGCTCATCCTTCGGGAAATACGCAGGATGTTCGGGCAGACGTTCCACCAGATAGTGGCGTAGCTCATCCACGTTCAAGCCGTGGAGGGCGGATATCGGTACCACCTTGGCCTCGGCGAACTCCTTCTGCCAGATCTCGAGCGCAAGCAGCACCGAGTCCTCATCACCGGCATCCACCTTGTTCACGAGCACCACCATGGGTCCCTTGAAGCGATGAGCCCGCTTCAGCAGGTGTTCGGAGCGTTCGGGGCGCTGGCCCAGCTCCACCATCACGATGAGGATGTCCGCGTCGATCAAGGCCT
>JAGQVR010000099.1 GCA_020437875.1 Flavobacteriales bacterium | reverse complement strand
TGTGGCACCGCTCACGGTCCCGGCGAGCTGGGCGTTCGGCTGGTTGGCGCAACTGGTGAGCGCGGGACCCGCCTCGGCCAGCGGCGCCGGGGTGATGGTGATGACCACCTGGTCGCTCACCGGATTGCTGTTGCCATTGCCCACCGACGTGAGGGTGAGAGTCACACTGCCCGCCGCGATCTCCGCCGCACTGGGCGTATAGGTGGTGATCAGCGAGGTGTTGTTCGGGTTGAAGGTGCCGCCACCTCCGGTCCAGATGCCACCGCTGGCCACGGTGACGCTGCCGCTCAGCGACACCGCCGGGGCGTTGGCACACACGGTCTGGTCCGGGCCTGCGTCCACGGTGGGCGGGTCGGTGAAGGTGATGGTCATCTGATCGCTCACGGCGGCACAGCTGCCATTCCCCGTGGTGGTCAGGGTCAGCGTCACGCTGCCTGCGGCGATCTCCGAAGCGGTGGGCGTGTACACGGCGTTCAGGGCCGTGTTCGATGGTGAATAGGACCCCGAACCGCCGCTCCAGACCCCGCCACTGGCCAGGGTCACGGAACCGGCAAGCTGGGTGTCAGCATTGTTGCCGCTTTTTCTTTAATGAGCCCCCGCGTCCACAGATGTCCACTCTTTCAAGGTGAGTCTCTCTTCCGATCTCACCGCCACGCAGCTGCCATTGCCCGTGGTGGTCATCGTCAGCGTCACCGAACCGCTGGAGATCTCCGCGGCCGTCGGCGTGTATTGCGCCGACATGTTCGTGGTGCTCGGGTCGAAGGTGCCAGCACCGCCGCTCCACACACCACCGGTGGCCACCGTGAACGAACCGTTCAGCTGCACCACCGCATTGTTCGCGCAGCGCGTCTGATCCGCTCCAGCGTTCGCGGTAGGAGCAGGCGTGAAGGTCACGAGCATGCTGTCCGCGACCGCGCTGCACACGCCGTTGCCGGTGGAGGTCAGCTTGATCCACACCGAACCGGCCGTCAGGTCGGCGGCGCTCGGCGTGTATGTCGCGTTGAGGTTGCTGTTGCTCGGCAGGAAGGTGCCGGTGCCGCCGGTCCATACACCGCCGACCGCGTTCAGCACGCTACCTGCGAGCTGCACCACGTTGTTGTTGCGGCAAACGCTTTGATCCGGTCCCGCATCCGGGATAGGCTGCGGGCTGAAGGTGACCACCATCTCGTCGTCCTCCGGCGTACACGGCCCCGTCGAGGTGAGCGTCAGCGTGACCGTTCCGATCGCGAGATCACCGATGCTCGGATGATAAGTGGCGTTCAAGGCGGTCGCACTCGGCGCGAATGTCCCGCTGCCGCTGGTGGTCCAGATGCCGGTAGTGCTTCCACCGGAGACGGTACCCGTGAGCAATACACTATCTCCTGCACAACGTGTCTGGTCGACACCAGCGCTCACATCGATCCTGCCGGAGAACTCCGAGAAGAAACCATAACGGCAACCGGAAGTGGCACCGCCATTGATGATCGCCAGCGAGAACACATCGCTGGTATTGCTTACGATGAAGGCCTGGTTCACCGGTACTTCGGTGGTGTTGTACTGTATCCGCGCAGCCATCCATTCGCCACCCGTGCCCGGAACCGTTACGAATGCCGAACCCGGTATCGTTGCCGTACCGGGTCCCGTCACCACGAAATCGTTCTGCGATCCGTTCCGAACGAGGAGATTCAGGTAGAAGGCCTCGCTGGTACTTCGCGTGAAGCTGAGCTGCGTGCTGCCCGCACAATTCAGTGGCGGCAGGATCGCCATGCCCTGCTCGCAACCGAAGCCGGTGACATGGATCGCGTATAGCGGCTTGGAGCCGCTCACGTAGGTCGCGTTGTTCCCACCGCTCGGCAGGTAGTCCATGTCGTGGCGGTAGTACTGGCCGGCGAAGAGCGTGGCCACCGGCGTGGTGTTCCCATCGATGTAGACCTGCGTGTTGTTCTGCACAGCCATCACGAAGAGCGACTCGTCGCCGGTGGTGTTGAGCGCGCCCTTCACGGCCACGTAATCGGTGCCGAGGATGTTCACCGGCACGATCTGGTCCAGCATCAGGTCATAGCAGCCGCCCGATGGGTTGTGGTTCGAGTCATCCTTGATCGACACCGCAACAGGCTTGTTCGAAAGCACGACAGCTCCCGAAGGGTGCGTCGCCGGGTCGGTCTGGTTGGTGCCGGTCCACGCGCAGGAATAGGTCTGGCCCCGGTTCAAGGTCACCGTGAAGGGTGTAAGCGCGGGATGACCATCCACCGGCAGGGGCGAATAGATCATCACCAGCGTCCCGTTCTCGGTAGCTACGATATCGAAGGAGGCGTAGGCCTTGTTCGGCGCGGAATAACCGTGGTTGTAAAATGGCGCGTGCTTGTGCAGCGGGATATAGAACTCCGTACCCAGGCCATTGGCACCTTTCAGCGCTGCGATGTCGGGGTTGTTCGTGAAGCTCGGCTCATAGTAGCACGTGATGTTCGAGGTGCTCTGGATGTACAAGCCGGTGTTAAGGACCGCATCCGTTGGGCGCGTCTCCAGCTGGCTCTTCAGCGAGGTGAGGTCGTACCGCTGCGCCGTGTTCGCGAGCAGGTTCAGCACGATGGGTGTGCCCCCGTTGAATCCCGGGTTCGCGGGCTGCGAAATGGTCACGACCGCAGGCGAGCCCGTGGAGGTGACGTTGATGTAGATCGGCTGGTCGCCATGGGACGACGTGACCTCGGGAGGTGCCAGCCAGAACTCGGTACCGGTTTGGGCATGGGTCAGCCCCGTGAAGAGCAGCCCAAGCACCAGGAGAAGTGCCTGTTTCATTCGAGAAGGTCCCGGTCCATGAGTGGTGGACCGATGCCGTTCTACGTGGCCATCGACGAAAAGGGTTCATTCTTCGACGGAGGTTCGTCCACCGTGGCTCCCCTCGGTTCCGGCGCGCGACCTTCCACTACTTTGGTCCGGCTCTTGCCGCCTTGACCCACATGCCGCGCCACCTCCTCCTGCTCGTCCTCTCGGGCTTGCTGGCCCTGCTGGCCTGGACGGTTGACGAGCCCGATGCGGACGCGCGTCTGGAAAAGGAAGCCGCGCGACTACAGCAACGCCTCGACGAACGGAGCATCCGCACGGCTCGCGCCACACAGGCGCTCATGCAGGAACTGGTCGAGCTTGGTCCGGACCGCTGGATGGTGGAACACGCACGGGACCTGGAAGACGAGCACTTCCACACCGGGACCACCTACCTCGGCTTCATTGGCGACAGCCTGGTGTGCTGGGCCGGTCGGTCCCCTGAGGATGCGGGCCTTGTAGCCAGTGACACGGCGCTGGCCCAGCGCGTGCTGCCTGGCGGCATCCACCAACATGCGATGGTCGCGGTGGGCACCTTGCACCTGCATGCCCTGGTGCCCGTCTGGCTCACGCCCCCGATCGAGAACCGCTACCTCCAACGCCGTTTCCACCCGTCCCTCGGGACTCCGGGCGCCCTTTTGGCCCAACCCCGCGAAGCATCGGGTCCGTTGATAGCGGATGCGGCGGGCAGCCCGTTGCTACGTCTCGCCTGGCGCGGAGATGCACTCGATACAGGGCCCTGGATCATCGGTAGGCTCGTCCTGCTGCTGCTCAGCGCTTGCTGCCTCATCGCGTCGGTATGGACCTGGCTCCCGTCGTTGATCGGCGATCGAGCGCCCTGGCTCCGTTCCTTGATCTTCCTGGGGTTCCTGCTCACACTGCGCTGGGCGGTGCTCTCCTTCATTCCATCAGCCCCCTTCGACCGGCTCCCGCTCTTCGACCCGGCCACCTATGCGGCCTCCTTCGCCTTCCCCTCCCTGGGTGATCTGGTGATCAATGCCGCGCTGATCGTGATCGCGGTTGTTCATACCCGACGACAGTTCAGCAAGGCCACCGGTGCACCTCAGCTCTATTGGATCCCGCTGCTCTGGGGCGTGCTCTTGACCAGTGCGGCCTGGATCACCGACACCATCATCGGTCTGGTGAACGACAGCAGTGTGGACCTGGACCTCTACCACGTGCAGAACCTCAACGGCGCAAGTGCTGCGGCCTTGTCCGGCATCGCCCTGCTCTTCATCGCATGGACCTTGCTCGCGGAGACCTGCGTGCATGCCATGGCGCGCTTCCGACCCCGCTCCATGCCATGGCTCGTGGGTGCCGTGGTCATCTTCCTTTCCGTCGTCCTGCACCACTGGACCGGCGTGCGCGACACCGCCCTCTTCCTCTGGCCGCTTCCGATCGTCGCCCTGCTCGTTCATATTGAACATGACCGTTCGAGGTTCATACATGCCGTGGTGGGTGTTGGCGTCCTTGCGGGGCTCACCTCACACGTCCTCACGAAGTATACGCGGGATCGCGAGCACCGTGAACGCCTCGTGCTCGCCGAACGCCTCAGCGTGAAGGAGGACCCGGTCGTGGAGGTGCTCTTCCGCGAAGTGGCTCCCACACTGCGAAGCGACACCGCCCTACACCGCATCATCACCTCGACCAAGCCCTGCGCGGCCGGCGAGCTCGATGCGGCCGTTCGTCGGATCTTCTTCGGGGGATTCTGGGAACGGTATGAAGTGCGCGTCTTCGCCTTGGATGCAGCAGCCCGCGTGCGCTGTTCCTCCAGCGCCAACACACCCCGAAGCCTGGAGATCACAGGCTCCTCCTTCACGGACCACGCCGCGCTCGCCGACATGCCCGACCTCTTCTTCGAACAAGGAGGCACCGAAGGACCTTACTACCACGCACGACTGGTGGTGATGCCACACGAACAGGACACCCCGGGTCAGCTTGTGATCGAACTGCATCCACGCTCCGCCTCCCAGACCATGGGCTTTCCCGATCTGCTCCTCTCAGGAGATGAGGCCCTGGGTCGACGCACGGACCGCTACGCCATCGCCCGCTATGAGCACGGCATGCTCGTGGACCGATCCCATGCGGGCGGACTTCCGCTCACCTGGAACCGGGAGCTCGGTTCGGATGGTACCTTATGGTACTCGGATCGCGAGGTGGAATTCCTGGCCCGCGGATCACGATCGGGGACGGTCATCGCTCTGGGTCTTCCGGTACCTGGCCCCTTGGACAAGGCCACGACCTTCAGCTACCTCTTCGCACTCTTCTCCGTCCTGCTCGCACTGGCCATGGGCGCGCGCAGCATGGTACGGCACGGAGGCATCCCGCCGATGGGCATCGGGGCCAAGGTCCGCATCGCCCTGCTGTCCTTCGCCGTGATCAGTCTGGTCTTCTTCGGCGCCGGGGCGAACATGCTGCTGGGCCGGCAGTACACCGAACGCACCGAGGCCGCCATCCTCGAGAAGGCCCGTTCGGCACATGCGGAACTGCAACAACGATTCGATGGCCAGCCGACCCTCGGTGATCAGGACGCCCGCTATCTGGAACATCTGTTGGCAGGGCTGAGCAACATGCTCTTCTCCGACATCACGGTGTACGACATCAACGGCAGGGCACTGGCTTCTTCACGTCCACAGGTGTTCACGAACGGACTGCTCGGCCCCTACATGGACCCGTTGGCCTTCGTGCGCCTGGTACTCGAGGGCGCAAGTGACTTCGTGCATGAGGAATCCATCGGCACAGCCCACTACCAGAACGCGTACATGCCTTTGCGCGACCGGTCGGGTCATGTGTTGGGCCATCTATCGCTGCCCGCGTTCGCGGACCAGCGACAGCAGGAACAGGAGCGCTCCGGTGTGCTGATCGCCGTGGTCAACCTCTTCGTCCTCCTCTTCGCCCTCAGTGTGCTGGTGGCGCTCTTCATCAGCAACTGGACAACTCGACCGCTCGACCTCCTGAAACGCTCGCTCGCCAGTGTTGAGCTGAAAGGCACGGACCGCAAGCTGCGTTACCGAGGGCGCGATGAAGTGGGCCAGTTGGTGGAGGTGTATAACCGCAAAGTGGAGGAGCTGCGGGAAAGCGCGGATAGGCTGGCACAGAGCGAGCGGGAAAGTGCATGGAAGGAGATGGCCCGGCAGGTGGCGCACGAGATCAAGAATCCCCTCACCCCGATGAAGCTGTCCATCCAGCACTTCCAGCAAACCTGGGACCCGGCCGCAGCGGGCGCGCGGGAACGCCTCGACCGCTTCAGCAACAACCTGGTGGAACAGATCGATGTGCTGAGCCGGATCGCCGGTGAGTTCAGCCATTTCGCGCAGATGCCACCAGCACACCCCACGACCATCGACCTCGCCGAAGTGGCGCGGACATCCGTGCAGCTCTTCGGGCATGCGCCCGGTTGCTCCGTTAAGCTCACGAGCCATGGCGAACTGCTGGTGCATGCCGATCGCGAGCACCTGCTGCGCACCTTCAACAACCTCATCAAGAACGCACAACAGGCCATCCCTGATGGGCGGCAGGGTGTTGTGGAGGTTGTCCTGCAGGCGGAAGGCGGCGAGGCCATCGTCGAGGTGCGCGACAATGGTGCGGGCATCCCGGCCGATACCGCCGACCACGTCTTCGTTCCAAAGTTCACCACCAAGAGCAGCGGCATGGGCCTGGGCCTGCCCATGGTGAAACGGATGGTGGAGAACGCCGGTGGCCGGGTGTGGTTCACGACCGAGGAGGGTGTCGGGACGAGCTTCTTCGTGGCGCTGCCGCTGCGCGGGTAGCCGGTACATTTGCCCGACCGATCAGATGATCATACGATCAGATGATCAGATAACGTCCGATCATCCATGTCCTACAAGAACCTCCTCGTCACCGACGCCGATTCGGTCCGCACCATCACCATCAACCGTCCCGACCAGCTCAATGCGCTGAACCGTGACACCATCGCCGAACTGAACAAGGCGCTGACCGCTGCCGAGGCCGACAAGAGCATCCGCGTGGTGCTGCTCACCGGCAGTGGCCAGAAGGCCTTCGTGGCGGGCGCCGACATCAAGGAATTCGCCAACTTCAGTGTGCCTGAAGGGAAGGCCCTTGCCGCCGATGGCCAGAAGCAGCTCTTCGATCATGTGGAACACCTCGGCAAGCCGGTGATCGCGGCCGTGAACGGTTTCGCGCTCGGCGGAGGATTGGAATTGGCCATGAGCGCACACGTGCGCATCGCCAGCGAGAACGCGAAGATGGGCCTGCCCGAAGTGAGCCTTGGCGTGATCCCCGGCTACGGTGGCACGCAACGTCTGCCGCGCCTGGTGGGCAAGGGCAAGGCGATGGAGATGATCCTGAGCGCCCAGATGATCGACGCGAACGACGCGTACCACTGGGGCCTGGTGAACCGCGTGGTACCGCAGGAACAACTGCTGAGCACCGCGCATGAGCTGGCCGTGCGCATCATGAAGAACAGCCCCACCGCCCTCGCCGCCGCCATCCGCGCCGTGAACGCCGGTTACGAGCCCGGCGCCAACGGCCTGCAACGCGAGATCGAGGAGTTCGGCAAGTGCTTCGGCACCGCGGATTTCAAGGAGGGGACAACGGCGTTCGTGGAAAAGCGGAAGGCAAATTTCACAGGGGCGTAGGATGACCAAGGAGTCATTCTCTGAGCATGAGATCCGTTAGAGGCCTCGCTGGGTGTTTGATTCTCTGCGCGTGCATTTGCTCTTGCAGCCCTTCGAACGGACTAGAGGGCATTTGGCTTGAGAAAAGTATGCCCGGTAGCTGGCAAATACGGCTTCAGATCAACGATACCGGGGGGTATCGAATGCGGTACGAACCTGTTCCACCGCATTGGGTTGATAGTGGGACAGGTTTGCACAAGCAAGGGTTGGCGGATACGTCGGGCGGTGATTCACTGCGCCTCTTTGATTATCGAGGAAGGATCATCGAACGTTGGCGATTCGCTCTAAAACATGATAGCTTGGTTCTTATGGGGGATTCAATAACGCGCACTCTATTCCGAGTTGACCAGTTCGACACCAACTGACCCGTGAGCGCCCTCAGAACCCTCGCCGGCCAAACGGCCATCTACGGGCTGAGTTTCTTGGTTGCTCTATCAGGCTGCTCCATGAACCCGGAAGACGCAATTGTCGGCACTTGGAGCACACCTACGGATCATGGTCGAGTTGGCATGGCTCAGTTTAGTGCAACGGGAAGCCTTCGAACTTGGGCGGAACCGCGACCTGCGGAGGGCAGCAACCTTGGTCGAGCTACGTACTTCATCGTTGGAGACTCTCTTGGATTGATTGGAGAATTGATGGACACCACGATGTATGCAATGCTATGGGCCGACAGAGACCATGTACTGCTGAGAAGTCATGACAAGCGCCTATCCCTGACTCGGACGGCACCATGAGCGCACTCCGCACCCTCGCCGGCCAGACAGACATCTACGGGCTAAGCAGCTGAGGTGCTATTCAGCCATTGATACCAATCCGTGGTATCTTCGCGTTCACTCCGGTAGACCATGAGCAAGAACACATCTATCCTGCTGGGCGACCACTTCGAGGAGTTCGTGGCCCGGCAGGTGAAGTCTGGCAAATTCACTTCCGTAAGCGAGGTGATCCGTGCTGCGTTGCGGCTGTTCGAGGTGGAGGAATCGAAGAAGGAAAGCCTCATCAAGGAACTCAAGAAGGGTGAGCGGTCCGGCTTCGTAGTGGACTTCGATCGGAATACCTTCATCAAGGACCTGCACCGGAAGCGCTCCGCGAAGCGATGAATCTGAAGGTCAGCCAGGCAGCCGCCAATGATCTGCAGGGCATCTGGTCATACACGGTGGAACACTGGTCCGTTGAGCAAGCCGACCGGTATTTGAACCTGATCTTCGACGCATTCGACAACATCCTGTACAAGCCCGCGATAGGCAAGGATTTCGAGCATGTGCGCGAAGGCTACCTTGGCTTTAAAGTCGGTTCGCACATGATCTTCTATCGGCTGGATCACGCGGCCAATGTGCTCGAGATCATCCGCGTGCTGCACGGACGAATGGACCTGGGGAACCAGCTGAACACATGAGCGCCCTCCGCACCCTCGCCGGCCAAACTGCCATCTATGGGCTGAGTAGCATCGTTGCGCGCTTCCTCAACTTCCTGCTGGTGCCGTTGTACACCAGCAAGTTCGTCTTCGAACCGGCTGAGTACGGCGTGGTCACCGCGCTCTACTCCTGGACCGCCCTGCTCAACGTGGTACTCACCTTCGGCTTGGAGACCACCTTCTTCCGCTTTGCGAACAAGGACCATGTGAAGGACAACCCGGATGGTGGTCGCGTGTTGTATTCCACCGCCACCTGGGGTCTCTTCTTCCCGGCCCTCGCCTTCATGCTGTTGGGAAGTCTCTTCTCCCAACCGCTTGCAGAAGGATTGCACTTCGCCGCCTACGCCAGCTCGGTGCTGATGCTCGTGCTGATCATCGGCATCGACGCCATCACCGCCATTCCCATGGCGCGGCTGCGGCAAGAAGGGCGGCCCTGGAAATACGCCTTCATCAACCTGCTCAGCGTGGGTGTGAACATCGGCCTCAGCCTCTTCTTCCTGCTGTACTGCATGAAGCGCTACAACATGGGCGAGAGCAACGCGCTGATCGACGCGGTGTACGACCCTTCGCTCGGTGTGGGCTATGTCTTCGCCATCAACCTCGTAAGCACCGCGGTGAAACTGCTCGTGCTTCTACCCTCGTGGCCCCGGTTCGGTGGCTTGAACAAAGAGCTGCTGCGCGCGATGTTCGCCTTCGGTGCGCCGCTCATGATCGCGGGTCTCGCCGGCATGGTGAACGAGACCGCCGACCGTGTGATCCTCAAGTACCTCCTGCCCGCCGATGTGGCCGATAGCGAGCTCGGGATCTACGGCGCATGTTACAAGCTGGCGGTGCTCATCACGCTCTTCATTCAGGCCTTCCGCATGGGCGCCGAGCCCTTCTTCTTCAGCCACGCGAAAGAGAAGAACAGCAAGGAGACCTTCGCCCGGATCATGAACATCTTCGTGGCCGTGTGCATGTGCGCCTTCCTGGTGGTGATGCTCTTCCTCGACCTGTTCAAGTGGTTCATCCCGAACCCGGCCTACCACGTTGGATTACGCGTGGTGCCGATCCTGATGCTCGCCAACGTCTTCCTGG